>NZ_CALJRY010000106.1 GCF_937976295.1 uncultured Rothia sp.
CCCTCGCCGTGGTTAACACCGCCGAGCACAGCGGCCGTGAAGAAGTCACCCACGGTCACTTTGACGTGGGCCCGATCCTCAACGGCGGCACCCTCACCAGTAGCGTGAAGGACGACCGCACCAGCCCCGCCCGCCACGTCTCCCCCGGCGCCCTCGAGTTCGTGCTCAATGACGCCGCGAAGCTCAACCTGCCCGCAGGCATGGAAGACATCGCCCCGGCAGGCACCCCCGTGCACATGATCGGTGCAACCCAGCAGCAGGGCGTGCCCTGGCTCGGCTGGAGCACCCAGGACCCCGAACTGCTCAAGCAGCTCGACGGCCCCGTCACCATGAGCCTCAACGGTTTTGAGGGCCCCGGCACCATGTCCACCTTCCTCTCCGGTAACTTCGGTTCCGCCGGTCAGAAGGTCTTCGATTCGCGTAGCGGCGGCTCCTTCCAGGTGCCCGCAAACACCCACCAGCACAGCAACTGGGTGTTCACCGCTGAGGGTCGCTACACCGTGACTATCGGCTGGACGGCACGCCTGAAGAACGGCCAGCAGGTCAGCAGCGAATCGGTTCTGCACTTCACCGTCGGCAACCCCGATAACGCCCCGGCAGGCAACAACGCGCAGGGTGCGGCAGAAGCCAAGCAGGACGGCGGCAACAACGCTAACGGTGCTAACAGCACTAACGGCGGCGAGAAGAGCACCGCTAAGAACCCCGTCAACGGCTCCGTAGACGAAGCCACCGGCATCGTCACCAAGCCCGACGGATCCAAGGTGCGTATCGTCGGTAAGACCGCCTCCGGTGAGGATTGCGCCCTGACCAGCCAGGAACTCGCCAACGCCCAGAAGGCAGCCGCCGCAGGTAAGCTGCCGAACACCGGTGTGGTCATCGACCCGTTCATGGTCAGCACCTCCATTCTGGCGCTGGCACTCGGTGCCATGATTCTGCGTTCGGCACGCCGAAAGGGCCGCAGCGGTGACACCGCATAGCGGGCATACCGACAACCGCGCACAAGCATATAGTCGGCGTACCGCCCTCACCCTCGCCTCCCGTATTGCGGTGGGTGCGGGGGTGGGGGCTGGTGCCTTCGCACTGAGCGGATGCGCCAGCACCGTCAACGCTTCCTCCGACCGGATGCGCGTGGTCGCCACAACCCCGATTCTGGCGGATTTGGCGCAGCAGATTGCCGGGGAGCGCGCCAGCGTGCACTCTCTGGTGCCTGCCGGTGCTGACCCGCACTCGTATGAGCCGAGCCTGCGCGATATCCGCGATGTCGCCTACGCTCGCTGCGCCCTGACGAACGGTCTGCTGCTGGAGCAGCGTAAGCTCAGCAAAATGGTTGAGGCGAACCTGCCCGCCGGGGTTGTGTCCGTGGCGGTTGCGGAGAAGATTGAGCAGTACGGCGGCAAGCTCGAAGCCATTGTTGAGGATGCCTCCCTGGACTCCATCTGGCTGGGTTTGCGTGTTGAAGAGGGCGGGCAGAACGAGTCTGCCCCCACCGACTCTTCGGATGCGGGCATGCGCTTTGAGGTGCAGAGCGTACGGGCGCGCACCTCTACCGATTCGTCGAATGCGCAGTTGGCGGCGTTCATTACGCAGACCTTCGGCGCGGTCGAGATGCTGTGCGATTCGCATGCGCGCGGCGTGAACCTCACCCGTGAGGGGGACACCGCGATCCGCACCGGCGATATGGGTTCGCTGGAGCTTCCGTTACAGGCGCATACGCACCTGTCGTGGGCGTTTAGTGATGCCGGCGAGTACGCGATTGAGCTGAGCGCCACCGCGGTCAATGCGCCGGAGTCGGTGCGTTCTTCGCGCGGCACCCTGTACTGTGCGGTCGGTCGTGACCCGCAGGAACTGGTGGACCGCCTGGCAAAGGAACAGAACGTTTCCGCCGCCGAGATCAAGGTTCTTTCGGCAGGTCACGCCGATATTACGGCACGCACCGGCGACGGCAGGCTCGTGCTTCGCGCGGATTCCTCCCAGGGCGCCGTGGAGTACGAACTAAACCGTACCGTGGTGGCGGTCCCCTCCCGCACCCTGCAGGAGGTGCCCGCGGGCGGTAGCTACCGTTTCCTGCGGTCGGGTGCTTCTGAGCATCGCGGTCAGGTGTACCTGCTGGCGCAGGCCGTTCTGGGCAAGCACGTGCACGGCGAAATCGACCCGCACATTTGGCATTCGGTGCCGAACACGAAGGCGAGCGTGCAGGTCATTCGTGACGCGCTCACCTCCGCTGATCCTGCGGGTGCGAGCGAGTACGCGACCCGCACCGAGCAGGTCATGAAGGAGCTTGATGCCCTGGATTCTCAGCTGCGTCAGGTGTACGGGGCCCTGCCGGAGTCGGCGCGCAACCTGGTCACCACGCACGACGGCTACCGCTACCTGGCGAGCACCTACGGGCTGCATATTGCCGGTTTTGTGAGTGCCAGCGCCAGCGGCGAGCCGAGTATTCAGCAGCGTCAGCGTTTGCGTCGCACGGTCGAGGATTTGAAGGTTCCAGCGATTTATCTGGATAAGTCCACGGCGATGCGTTCACCGGTTCTCACGGAGCTGGCTCGGGAGGCTCAGGTACGTACCGGGGTGCTCTATTCGGACACGCTGGATGCGCAGGCTCCTCACTACGCGCAGATGATGTTGGCGAATGCTCACACGATTGCGCTGTGTTCTGGTTCTAATTCCAGCACTGAATCTTCGGGTGCTAGCTGCTCGGAGGCGAGCACCTCGTAACCCGGATTTTAAGCTACCCACAAGCTTATATAGCCATATCAGCATATAGACAATCTTTCACACACCGTTTCGGTCATGATCCAAGGAAGTCCTCATGATGAACTCAACCACCCCCTCCCGCCCCTCGCGTAGCCGCGCCCTGCCCGCCCTGGCCCTGGGCGCCAGCCTGATGCTCGCACCCCTGGGTGTGGCACACGCGGAGACCACCCCGGCAACCGCCGAGAGCGCCTCGACCCAGCCGGGCGACAGCAACCTGAGCCGCGGCGAGCGCGCCCTCACCCAGACCCTGTCGGCGGAGCAGCCGGTCGCATCCGGCCGCACCGAAATTTCCGCCGGTCACGTGGACATGGGTCCTCGTTTCAACAACGGCAAGTTTGAGCTCATGCTCCACGACGACCACGGTGAAACCCCCGTCTGGCGCAGCCTGGACGAGGTCATCTACCGCGGTAGCGACAAGGCGATCCTTGAGGTGCCGAACGACCCGCGCTACTCCTTCGTGGGTGCGCCCGCCGGCTCTAAGGTGTACGTGATTCCGCAGACCGAAACTAAGGGCGTGATCTGGCCGGGCTGGAACACTCAGGATCCGCAGCTGGTGTCCAAGCTGAACCGCGGCGTGAACCTGACCCTGGAGCAGGTGAGCGGCCCCGGCACGTTCAGCCTGTACCTGGAGAACGGCAACTTCTCGGCACCGCAGGTGCTGTGGTCCTCGACCAAGAATGAGCCGCAGAAGCTGTGGGTGGAGAAGAACACTCACACCCACGCGAACTGGGTGTTCACCGCCCCGGGCGAGTACCTGTTGAAGGTCACCGCGAGCGCTGAGCTCTCTGATGGTTCAACCGTGTCTGATACCCGCTACCTGAAGTTTGCGGTGGGTGACTCCGCGAGCGCCGATACCCTGTACGCGATGGAGGCGCAGGCTCGCGGTTCGGCTTCTTCTGCATCTTCCGATGGTTCCTCTAACTCTGCTTCTCAGGCCGCCGGAACTCAGGCGTCCGGCACCCAGGCGTCCGGTTCTTCTTCTGCCGCCGCTGCGAGCGACCAGAGCGGCTACCGGGCAGAGTTTACTATCCCCTGGGGTGCTATTGCCGCAGGCGTGGCAGCCGTGATTGCAGTGGGCGCTTTCCTTTCGTTCCGTCGCCGCTCCTCCGCGCAGCGTGAGGCACTGGATGAAGTGCGCGGTGACCGTTCGTGAGCGCGTCGGTAACAGCAGGCGCTACGTCAACGGTGCGCGCTACGTCAACAGTGAGCTCCGAGCCCGTTCTAGAGATTTCGAACCTGTACGCCGGCTACGCGCGCCGCTCCATCCTCAAGGATCTGTCCCTGACCCTGGAGCGCGGCGAGTTTACGGGTCTGATTGGCGCTAATGGCGCCGGTAAGACCACGCTGCTGCGCACTATTTTGGGTCTGATTCGCCCGGCGTCCGGTCAGGTTCGCGTGTTGGGTGAGTCGCCGCGTGTGGCGCGTGCGCATATTGGTTATGTGCCGCAGAAGCACCAGTTCCAGTGGGATTTTCCGCTGACCGTCAAGGATACGGTGATGACCGGTCGCGTGCGTGAGATTGGGTTCTTCCGCCGCCCGGCGAAGAAGGATTGGGTTCAGGTTTTTTCGGCGATGGAACGCACCGATGTTCTGCACCTGCAGGACGCTTCCATTGCGGAACTTTCCGGCGGTCAGCGTCAGAGGGTTCTTTTGGCGCGCGCCCTGGCGGCGAACCCCTCCCTGCTACTGTTGGATGAGCCGTTTACGGGCGTGGATGCACCGACCCAGACCACTCTGACTCGCCTGTACCGTGAGTTGGCGTCGGAGGGCATCACGATTCTGATGTCTACGCATGACATGCTGGCGGCGCGTGAGTCCTGCTCGCGTCTGTGCGGCGTGCGCGGCAATATTCATCTGGATGGTCCGGCGGCGTCCTTTAGCTTGGAGCAGCTGCATACGTGGTTGCACGGTCACGATATTGAGGAGGCGCAGGGCCACGCCCGCACGGGCTTCACCTGTGCCGGTGGTGCGTTGGATGAGTACGGCCACGAACTGCCGGATTCCTGCGCTTCTGATTCTTCCCTTTCCCCCGCTGATACTGTTGTTTCTACCGGGGGTGCCCGTTGATTACTCCTATCGATTTTCTTGCCGACCTGTTCAACCCGTCTCTGGCGTTTCTTCCGCGCGCCCTGGCGGCTGTGCTGCTCGCGTCGGTGGTTACCGGTGTGGTGGGCTGCCACGTGCTGATGCGCGGCATGGTCTTCATCGGCGATGCGGTGGCGCACTCGGTGTTCCCTGGCCTTGCGGTGGCGTTCGTGCTGGGCGGCAACCTGGTGATGGGCGGTCTGACCGCGGGCGTGGTGACGGCTATTCTGGTGGCTATTTTCAGCCAGAATCAGCGGTTGCGCGAGGATTCGGTCATCGGCATTTTCTTCGCCGCCTCTTTTGCGTTGGGTATTGTGATTATTTCTTTGGCACCGGGCTATTCGGGGTCGGTGCAGGATTTCTTGTTCGGCTCGATTGTGGGTGTTTCGAATGAGGACATTACCCAGGCTGCGATTATGGGTGCCGTTATTCTGTTGGTGTTGTGGCTGTTCCACCGCCAGATTGTGACGGTCAGCCTGGACCGTGAGAGTGCCCGCGCGATGGGTCTGCCGGTGCTTGCCCTGGATATTGTGCTGTACGTTCTGGTGACCATTTCTGTGGTGCTGGGTTTGCAGACGCTCGGTAATGTGCTGGTGTTGGCGCTTCTGGTGATTCCGGCGTCGGCAGCCCGGTTGGCGTGCCGCCGACTAGGGTCGATGATGGTGTTCTCGCCGGTGTTTGGCGGTACCTGCTCGGTTGTTGGCCTGTACCTGTCGTGGGCGTTTAACCTGCCGACCGGTGGCACGATTGTGCTGTCGATGGTGGCGGCTTTTGTGCTGGTGTGGGCGGTAACGGCGGTTCGTTCGCGAGCGCGTGCCCAGCTAAAGAATTAAGCCCAGCTCAACCCAACTTTTCTCGACTAAACATACGACTAAACACACGAGTAAACGCACGAGGCGCATCCCTGTTTGGGGGATGCGCCTCGTGCGTTTTTTACAGGTCTTAAGCACCCAAAATGAACCATGTTCATGTTTAAAGAACCAAAAGATACACTCCGCGTAATAAAAGCGCTTAATTCAACACGTCGGGTTTAATGAAAATACAACCTATCAAATATTTCTTATGGGTTGATACATGTAGTGATAAAGCAGTCACCACACCCTCATTAGAGCTTCAAAGAAGGAGTCATCATGAAGGCATATGTATACCACGGCCCCGACCAGAAGGGCGCCTGGGAGGAAGTCCCGAACCCCACCATTCTTGAGCCCACGGACGTTATCGCCCGCGTCGACACCACCACCATTTGCGGTACTGACCTGCACATCCTGAAGGGCGACTGCCCCGAGGTGGACCACGGGCGCATCCTCGGCCACGAGGCTGTCGGTACTATTACCGAGGTTGGCTCCGCGGTGACTGACCTGAAGGTCGGCGACCGCATCATCATTCCCGCCGTGACCAGCTGCGGCAAGTGCTCCTACTGTAAGGCGAACCAGCCTTCGCACTGCCAGACCGTTGGTGGTGTCGGCTGGATTTTCGGTTACATGATTGACGGCACCCAGGCAGAGTACGTGCGTGTTCCCTACGCAGAGACCTCGGTTCACCTGGTTCCGGAGGGCCTGACCGATGAGGACGTCCTCTTCCTCACCGACGCACTGCCCACCGGCTTCGAGATCGGTATTCTGAACGGCAACACCAAGCCCGGCGACACCGTCGCTGTCGTGGGTGCGGGCCCCGTGGGTCTGGGCGCGATCATGACCGCTAACCTCTGCGGTGCCGGCCGCGTCATCACCGTCGACTTCGACGAGAACCGCATGAACAAGGCGCTGGAGCTGGGCGCAACCGATAAGGTCAACGCGGGCGACCCGGACTTCATCGAGAAGATTAAGGCGCTCTCCCCCGACGGCCTGGGCGTGGACGTGGCCATCGAGGCTGTGGGTGTTCCGCAGACCTTCGAGACCTGCACCAAGATTGTTCGCCCCTACGGCAACATCGCTAACGCCGGCGTGCACGGCAAGCCCGTTGAGCTGCCCCTGAACACCATGTGGATTTCGAACGTCCGCATCAACATGGGTCTGGTCAACTGCAACACCGTCGGTAACCTGCTGAACATGGTCCGCTCGGGTCGCCTGAACGCTAAGGCGATGGCAACCCACCGCTTCACGTTCGACCAGTTCGAGGAAGCATACGACTTGTTCACCCACGCAGCTGAGCACAACGTGGTGAAGGTTGTTATCTCCCGTAACCCCGAGGTTGCGGCATAGACTGCGGTAGGCTCATATACCGCTCATACTGAAACCCCGAACGTTCGTTAGGGATTTCAGCGGGATGTCTTCATGACACTGCGAACATCCCCACGATTCGCCTCCGGGTGGGAAAGGGTAGGTCCCACCCGGAGCGCGAATCACTCTCCCCTACCCCGAGATGTAGTTATTTCTGAAAATACAAAATTTTCTGAAGATGCATAAGATGCGCCATCTCGGGGTTTTCTGTTCCCTCCCCCGTTCTTATGCGGGTTAGGGGGCGGTTCCTAGAGCGTGATGCACCCTCTGCCGGGCGCTCTGCCGACCCGCTTGAGCGGGTTCTTCTGCCAGGCAACCTCTACTGGCGGAGGGGCGCATCATTTGACTCTTCTTGGTCGGGCGGTATCTTCCGATTCTGCTCCTCCTTGAAGGGAAAGGAAAAGGGTCGCACGCCTACGATTCAATGGCGATTCGTAGGCTGCGACCCTTTTCTCATGCCCAGATTTTGGCGCCTCATGCCCGGATTTTCAGTGCCTCGGGCGAGGCGCATCGGGCGGGCTATTTAGTTTTTGGGCTTCTCAGTGCTGGCGTTTCTGTCATTGGTCTTCTCGCCGGTGGCGGCGTTCTGCACGATGGGGTTGAACACCTCCGTGGGGTCGTCCGCGCCGGATGCGACGGAAGGTTCGGCGGCGCTTCCGGTGACGGGCTCAGTGGGTGCATCAGCTAAATCCCCGGCAAGCACGTCAGTAGGATGATTGGCGGGTGCTTCAACGGGCACTTCCGCGACGATGGGTTCTTCCGAGGCGGGCACCTCTGATGCGGGTCCTTCCGAGGCCTTCTGCGCCTCCTTGCCCTGCGCGTCCACAGGCTGCTCGGCAGCTACACCGTGCGCGGAGTTCTTCTGCTCATCCTTGTGTTCGTCCTTGTGCGCGTCCTTATGTTCGAGCGTGTAGATGATGCGCGGTTCCAGACGCTCAAAAC
>NZ_CALJRY010000107.1 GCF_937976295.1 uncultured Rothia sp.
GTGAACTTCACGGTGCCCCAACGCTGACCGTAGCTCATCGCCCAGGTCCACTGCTCAGTCTGAGGACGCTGAACATAAACGTTCTGCCACTGGGTGCCCCTCGCATTGTGGGCGCGGTGCAGGCGCATGCCGTCGGGAAGATCCTGAGGCTTAATGCCGTTCAGTAGCGCATCGACAGTGTTTGCGGGGAGCTGGACCGGAGTAAAAGCGGCAGGACCGGTGGGATTCTGATGCAGCTGATTCGGGTCGCCGGTGCCATTGTAGGACTCGGTCCACCCCTCACGACCGCGAGCAATCATGACCCAGCCGCCGCCGTCAGTTTCCTGATCGCAGTAGAACTGTGCCGGGCCGCTCATCTGCGGGGTGTACAGCCAGTAAGTGCCAGAAGAGGCAGAAGGATTAACCTGCTTGACCTCGTAACAGGAAGCAGCCGCCTTATCGCTGCTGGAACCATCATGGGTTCCGGTCGCAGCCGAGGCGGGAGTAGTAGGAGTAAGCGGTGCCGCGGTGAAAGCGGTACCAAAAGCGAGTGCGAAAGCGGCCCACTTCTTAGCAGACCATGAACGGGCACGGCGCTTTTCGGCGGGTTTGTTCGTGTATGTGGTTGTCATTTGCGTCTTTCTGATGCGACGTTCCGGAAGAAACATCGAAAGATACGGTGAATTTAGTGCACTAGAAAAACCGCAATAAATACTGAAAACCTGAGGTTGGTTGGAAGAGGTAATCAGAATCCGGAAGGGGATATACTGTGTGGTTTTTCTGTAAGTGTTAATGATTAGGGTACAGGATTAAGCTGTGAAAATAATGATGCACAAAGTGCAAAGATGCCTATGAATGTGTGATTTGCGCCCCACGCAATGAGCGTTGTGGCACAGGAAAAGACACGGAAGAAAACCATACTCAAATATCACCCACGAAAGCGACAACCGAGTGCAAAAAGGAATGTATTCCATCACAGAAGAACACCAGAGAAAAATGCCAGAAAAAGCAGACACGTCCTACAATGGAAAAGCCGCATAAAACACCCCAAAACACACAAAAGTACCGTGAAATAAAGGCAAAACACTCGGGTGCCAAACGCCCAGGTAACCAACCCCACTCAGGTACCCAACCCGGCACGCATTACCGGCATACTCGCCACAACCGGCGAACCCGCCAACCCCGAGGACCGCAGATTCAGGAGAACCCGTGAGCACCACCCGAAAAGCTACCGCACAGCCCCTCGAAGCACCCCTGCGCCCCCTCCTGGACACCCTCAACCAACTCAGCAGCTGGGCCGCGATCCGCACCGCCGCCTCCACGAAACCCGCTGAACGTAGCGCACGCACCCTCATTGGCGCTGTCGCCGGAACCCACGCCGCACTCATCGCAGACATCTCCGCCGCCGTACGCGCAACCACCCCCGAAGCGCTCAGCCTCATCATCGCCCCCACCGACCGCCAAGCAGAAGACCTCGCCGCAGCCCTGCGCGCCTACCTACCCGCCGCCGACATTGCGCTCTTCCCCGCCTGGGAAACCCTGCCCCACGAACGCCTCTCACCGCGCTCCGACACCGTAGGCCGCCGCCTGCAGGTACTGCGCGCCATGACCGGGGAAGCCACCAAACGCCCCCAAGTCGTCATCGCACCCGTACGCGCCGTCATCCAGCCCATCGTCACCGGTATCGAAAAACTGGAGCCTGTACACCTGGTTCGCGGCGAAGAATACCCCTTCAAAGACGTAGTACGAGGCCTCAACGACGCCGCATACTCCCGCGTAGACCTCGTCGCTAAGCGCGGCGAATACGCCGTACGCGGCGGCATCATCGACGTCTTCCCGCCCACCGCAACCACCCCCGTACGCCTCGAATTCTTCGGCGACGAACTCGACGAAATGCGCCACTTCTCCGTCGCCGACCAGCGCACCCTCAGCGGGGGAGAAGAGCTCACCGAACTCACCCTGCTGCCCTGCCGCGAACTGCTCATCACCCCCGAGGTCATGAGCCGCGCCGCACGCTT
The DNA here is from genome assembly GCF_937976295.1 of uncultured Rothia sp. GTDB lineage: Bacteria > Actinomycetota > Actinomycetes > Actinomycetales > Micrococcaceae > Rothia. Next base: position 1,998 of record NZ_CALJRY010000107.1, read on the forward strand.
GAAAGCCGACTACCCGGCAGCGGCAACCATGCTCGAAAAGATTGCCGGCGGAATCTACGTCGAAGGTATGGAATCGCTCACCCCGCTGCTCATTGACTCCATGAACACCCTCACCGAGCTGCTGCCGGCAGGGTCCATGATCATTAACGTCGAACCCGAACGCGTGCGCGCCCGCGCCGAAGACCTCGTCGCCACCAACGAAGAATTCCTCGCCGCCGCATGGGACACCTCCGCAGAAGCCGACGCAGTAGCACCCATCGACCTCGGCCAGCTACGCATGAGCGACAGCGGATTCCGCACCATCGACCAAACCACCGCACAAGCACTCGAAGCCAAGCTCAGCTGGTGGGAAATCACCGAACTCGTCACCGACGCAGACCTACTCGAAGACGCCGCCGCAGGTGTGCTCGAAAACCCAGGCGCGCTCGAAAACCAGAGCATCGCCGACGCCATCGAAGACGGAATCGACACCTACACCGTTAACGCCACCCCCGCAACCGCGTTCAACGGCTCCGTAGAACGCATGCTCAGCCAGGTCGGCGACCTCATTCAGAAGCAGTGGACCGTCCTCGCCCTCACCAACGGCCGCGGCTCCACCGACCGCCTCATCGACCTCTTCCACTCCGGTGAAGGGGCACCCGCCGTACCCGCCGCCCGCCGAACCAGCCTCGAAGCGGACCCCGCCGGCGACATCGAACACGGCATCGTTGAGGTGTGCGAGGCGCCCGCCTCCGCAGGCTTCCTGATTGAGGAGGCGAAGCTCGCCGTCTTCACCGAAGCCGAACTGCTCGGCCGCCGCGGAACCTACGCACCCCGAGGTGCCGCCGGACAGAAATTCAAGACGCGCCGCCGCCGCAACGCCGCCGACCCGCTCGCGCTAAACCCCGGCGACTACGTGGTGCACGAACGCCACGGCATCGGCAGGTTCGTCGAGATGACCTCCCGCCCGGTGGCTGGCGCCTCCCCGGTCAACGGCGTGCAGCCCATGAAGGAATACCTGGTCATCGAGTACGCCCCCGCCAAGCGCGGTGGCGCACCCGACCGCCTCTTCGTGCCCTCCGACCAGCTGGACCTCATCTCCAACTACGTGGGTGGCGAGAACCCGAGCCTGTCCAAGATGGGCGGTAGCGACTGGGCTAAGACCAAGTCCCGCGCTCGCAAGGCAGTCAAGGAAATCGCCGCCGACCTGGTGAAACTCTACTCGGCACGCCAGGCATCGCGCGGTCACGCCTTCGCGCCCGACACCCCCTGGCAGCGAGAGCTGGAAGAGTCATTCCCCTACAACGAGACTCCCGACCAGCTCACCGCCATTCATGAGGTGAAGGAAGACATGGAGAAAGAAATCCCCATGGACCGCCTCATCTCCGGCGATGTGGGCTTCGGCAAAACCGAGGTCGCCGTACG
>NZ_CALJRY010000108.1 GCF_937976295.1 uncultured Rothia sp.
CCCCTACCGGATTCGAACCGGTGACCCTCTGTTTACAAGACAGATGCTCTGGCCAACTGAGCTAAGGAGGCAACTTGTCCAGTGTACCCTATTCTCTTGGTTGAATCTGCTTAGCGTTCCTTTTGCAGTTTGCGCTGAGAATGCTTCTAGATTATGCCTGTCTGATGCGATCATTTCCTTCGTTGCACCCTTTGAGAGCACCACTTCTGCTTGCTGCTGACCAGCCCCTCGAGCTCATCACTGCGTATAGAAAAACCCGGTAGCCTCGCGTGGAGGTTACCGGGTTTTCGAATCAAAGAGGTTACTTCTTCTTTGCTTCAATCTTCTGCTTCAGGAAGGTGCTGAAGTCGTTGCTGGTGTACTGCTCGCCATCAACGAAGACGGTGGGGGTACCCTGAATGCCGTTCTTTGCGGATTCAGCGTTGACCACGTCTACGAAGGGGCGCCACTTGCCATCGTTCATATCGGAGCCGATGGACGCACCGTACTTAGAGGCAATGTCGGCGATCTGCTGGTTGTTCATGTCGCCGCTACCCTGGTGGGAGAAAATCTCACGCTGGTAGTTCAGGAAGTTGCTGGTGCTCACCTGGTTTGCCACGGAGTATGCAGCTGCCGCGTTACGTGCGGAGTATGCGGTGGGCGAGGAGCGGTCCAGGAAGGTCAGGTTGCGGATTTCCAGGGTGATGGTGCCGTCTTCGACGAGCTTCTGAATCTCTTCGCCGTACTTCTTCTCGAACTCTGCACAGTGCACGCAGTTGTAGTCCTGGAAAATGGTCACACGTACGGGCTGGCCGTTCTTGGCTGCCTCTTCAGCGGTCTGCACGCCCGGGGGCAGGGTGTTGACTGCTGCGGCGGTTCCGTTAACCATGGGGGTCACGGAGGAGGTCGAGGTTACGAGCTGCTTGAAGTCGCGGGTCTCCTGGGTGGAGGAATTCTGGACGATGCCGTCCTTGGTCAGCACAATACCGCCGTATTCGTTGGCGCTGGAGGGCACCGGGCCGCTTTCTGCTACCTGGGTGTTCTTGTTGCCGTTGACTACGACGAAGCCGATGATACCTACGATGACGAGGACCACGGCGAGTACGCCGAACTGGAGCCAGCGGCGGCTTGCCTGGCTGGGGCTCTTCTTAGCCTGCTGGGCCGCAATCTGGCGGGCTTTTTCGCGGGCGTCGGTCGACATGCCTGCTCCTTTGGTTGGGAATATGGGTGGCGGTTCGTCCACTTCTTCTAGCCTACTCCGGTTGGAGTGAGCGCCCATCCGTAAAGCTTCAGATGACCTGACTCTCCCCTGCCCGGGGTTGTTCTTATCCCCTATGGGGTGTTCTAGAGCTTTAGCTTCCTGCCGTATATGCAGCTGAAAGCTATGTCAATCAGTTCCTATCACATGGATAGGTTCTGTCTTATCTCTAGTGTGGACGTACCGCGCTACCCGTCTAGCCTACCGAATGGGTGCCTTATCGGCTAGTTAATACCCTGACTGAGATACTGTGATGTCTATTCTCACGCTCTCAGCTTATTTTCCTCATAAACTTTCTTAGCATTGAGAGTCTCTCTCCCCTGCTACAAGCTACACCGAGGCACCCATCCGGTTCAGCTAACCAGCGGTTAGGGAATGTTGTAGACTTCCACTCCCCCAATGAACGGGCGAGTATCGAAATTCCCCTTCCACTCCACGCTCAGACCGTGCTTCTCCAGTACGGGGATAATAGTGTCCTTCATGAGCTCCACGGAGAGCTTCTTGTGAAGGGCACTGATCTCTTCCTTCTGCGCATCGCTCAGCGCGTTCCATTCATTTTCGTCCCTGGGGTAGGCGAGGAAGGAGCCGAAACCAACGTAGGTGCCGCCGCTTTCAGCGAGGCTTTCAGTGTCCTGCTGGTGGAAGTAGATGTATCCCTTCCATTCACGGCT
>NZ_CALJRY010000109.1 GCF_937976295.1 uncultured Rothia sp.
GAGAGCGCATCTGTGGCTCCCGGTCTGGCTGGTGCTCTTGCCGCAGCTGCCGCAGTGGGCACCGCCGGTGCCGCTACGAAGGCTACCGAGGCAAAAGCAACTGATGCGAAGGCTACCGGCGGTCAGGAAGAGCCCGCTGAGAAGGCCGCTGAGCTCAAGACCGCTGAGGTGACCCCCGCCGCCAAGATTGCTGAGGCTCCCGCAACGGTGGCACCCGCCTCCGATGCTACCGCTCAGGCTACCCCCGCCGCACCCGCCGCACCCGTTGCCCTGCCGGAGACTGCCCCCGAGGGTCTTTCCTCCAGCATCTCGGCATCCGCGCTGAGCGAGCTCAACCAGTTGCCGACTATCGTGTCTGAGCCGGACACCCCCTCCGCCGCGGTGCAGAGCCCGCTGATTCCCTCGGAGACTCAGCTGGCAACCGGCAACCTGGTGCTGACTGAGGCTCAGGTTGCTCAGCGCCTGGCGCCGGTCGTCGAACACCTCTTCGGCGAGAACGGCACCGCAAAGGACGCAACCACCGTGCTGATTCGTGTACGCGCCCTCGGCTCCTACTACGACGCACTGACCCACGTGCGCCGCAACGGCTTCTGGGAGCAGGTCCGTACCTTCGAGCTGATTCCCGAAACCCTGCTGGACATCCCGGCGTTGAAGACCGACTCGTACAGCGAGGGCGAGGGCTCGCCGCTGGCTATGAGCCTGACTTTCACCCCGGGCGTGCCGGTTCAGGCGGCATTCGATTATGCGAATGAGCAGGCGTTTGTCACCTACCCGCGTCCGCTGGATGCTGAGCGTTACGTTGAGGAGCTGCGCATGTTCCCGCGTCTGGGTTCGAAGATCCCGGCTCATATGACGAGCGCGCTTTCGCACTGGAACCTCTAAACCTGTAAGGTGCGCCGCGCCGGCTCCCCGTGTGGGGGTCGGCGCGGCGCGCTATGTTTGTCATTTTTTCGATGAGGAAGATTGTTATGACTGATACCCCTAATACTCCTGAGGCTTCTGCGGCGCAGAACGTTCAGGACACTGCCGCCCGTGCGGCTGAAGCTTTCGGTGCCCTGGTGGAAACCATGGCGTTGTTGCGCGCACCGGGCGGTTGCCCGTGGGATGCTGAGCAGACTCACGCCTCCCTCATCCGCTACCTGGTGGAGGAAGCCTACGAGGTTGTTGAGGCGGTAGAAACCGGCGGTGAGCCGAATATGCCGCTGCTGCGTGAGGAACTGGGAGACGTGCTGTTGCAGGTGGTGTTCCACTCCGATATTGCTGCGGCAAACCCGCATGGCTTCGACATTGTGCAGGTGGTTGAGGGCCTGGTACAGAAGCTTCGTTCCCGCCACCCCGACGTGTTCGCGGCTGAGCATGAGGGCTCTTCGGAGGCGCCCCGCACTGCAGCTGAGCAGCAGGTGGCGTGGGAAGCGTTGAAGAAGAAGGAGAAGAGCGACCGCGGCGCGCTGGACGGTATTCCGCCGCATCTGCCGGCGCTCGCTATGGCTGAGAAGACTGCTGTGAAGGCGCGTAAGGCGGGTATTATCCTGCCGCCGGAGCCGACAAGCATGGAGGATGACCTGCGCTATATGCACACTGAGGAGGAGTTCGGCGAGCTGCTCTTTGCGTTGGTGAGCCGCGCTCAGCGTAATGGCCTGGATGCTGAGCGTGCCCTGCGTTCGTACACTCGCCGCTACATTGCTCAGCACACGCATGATGAGCCGAGCTTCTAAACATATGTGATCTACCCGGTGGGGTAAATCACCTTTTGAGGGTTCTGTAGTTACGTTGAAGTTACTACGGGACCCTCTTTTACTATCTATGTATTACTAAGTTTCTAAAGGATAGTAAAGATTGAATGTCCCGTCAGGAGGAAGAATGACCACCTTGTCCAACCCGAATACCCAGCAGAATATGCACGGAATGTCGGCTGATTCTGCATACTTCCAGGCTATTGAGCGTGCCGCCAAGGCTATTCAAGAGGCCGACCTTGTTGTGATTGGCGGCGGTTCTGGATTCTCAACGGCGGCAGGTCACGTCTACAGCGGTGAGCGTTTTACAAACAACTTCGCCCCGTACATCCAGAAGTACGGCATGACCGATATGTACTCGGCTGGTTTCTACCCCTTCAAATCCCTTGAAGAGAAGTGGGGCTACTGGGCTTGGCACATCCTTTTCAACCGTTACGAAACTGGCAGTCTTCCCCTGTATGAGCAGTTGCGTGAATTGGTTGCAGATAAGGAATACTTCATCGTGACCACCAATGTTGATTCTCTCTTTGAAAAGTCGGGTTTTGATCCTGAACGCATCTTTGAGCAGCAGGGTAACTACGGGGTCTTTCAGTGCTCTCGCCCCTGCACTCAGGAGGTCTACGACAACGAAGAAATGGTTCGGGCTATGGTGGCGCATACTGATGAAAACTTGCGCGTCCCTTCAGAGTTGGTACCAATGTGCCCGCGATGCGGTGCGCCCCTGACTACTCACCTGCGCATTGACGGTTCCTTCGTAAATCCTCCTGCCCGCCAGCGTCAGGAGAAGCGGTGGGAAGAGGTTCTGCAGTCCATGCCCGGTAAGAAGGTTCTTCTTCTGGAGCTCGGGGTTGGTTTTATGACCCCGACCTGGATTCGTTTCCCCTTTGAGCGGATTACGCATGTGCTCGATACTGCGACTTTGGTGCGTCTGAACCGAGACTACCCTCAAGCGACCGAAGAGAACCGCGAAAAGACTGTGTCCTTCGCAGAAGATGCACATCAGGTTCTTCGAGATTTGCTGAAGCGGACCGAATCGTACGGGACTGAGCCGCAGGATGAGGAGACGGTCTCGTGAGCGCCCTCAAAGACTACGCTCTCGCCCTGGCAGAGGAGTATGCGCAGAATACTGGCCGGGTGTTGCCCACTCTGCCTGATGATCCGCACCAGCTGTGGGCGCTGATTGGCTCTCTCAATGCGGTGCGTGTACCCGCCGAACCAGGGGAGGAACTTCTTAGCCTGGAGGAGGAGGCGTTCGTTGAGTATGAGCCGATGCTTCCGCCGCTGGCTGGCTTGGCTGATGCTACTGCTGCGGAAGGTGAATATGCAGGAATGTACCTGTGGCGCGGGGATATTACCCGCCTGCAGGTTGACGGCATTGTGAATGCGGCGAACTCGAATCTGCTGGGTTGTTTCGTGCCGCAGCATCGTTGCATTGATAACGCTATCCATCGCGCGGCAGGGGTGGGGCTACGGGCTGAATGTGCCCGGGAGGTGGCGCAGCGGCCTATGCCGGAGCCGACCGGCTCGGTGATGGTGACCGGTGCGCATCGTCTGCCGAGCCACTATGTGTTGCATACGGTCGGTCCGATTATTGCCGGGGAGCTGAGAGATTCTGACCGGCAGGCTTTGGCCTCTTGTTACCGTTCTTGCCTGCGAGCTGCGATAGAGCGGGGTATGCGTTCTGTGGCTTTGTGTTGCATTAGCACCGGCGAGTTCCGCTTCCCTCAGGACGAGGCTGCACGTTGCGCGGTTGAAACGATCCGCGAGGAGCTGGAAGCGGCACGCGCGGCGAGTCAGTCAGTGCCTGCGGTGGTTTTCAACGTGTTCACTGAACGCGATGAGCAACTGTACACGGAGCTTCTGCTGGGGGCGTAGGTCTAGGGTCATCGGGATAAGGATTTATTTCTCGTGTAGTTGCCCCTGCTTTCCACCCCGGCGTTTGGGCTCATGTTGTGCTTTGGGCGGGTACCCACACTCTCCCAATGTGGGGGAGTGTGGGTCTTGTTCCGCTTTGTAGCGCGCGACTAAGGGTTATTGAGACCTTCATTAAGGCGATAAAAAAGTGGTGGCAACTAGTGTGTTTGTGTGGGAGTTTTGCTAGAATTTAGGGGACGCGACTTGTCCACTACCGGGTGAGCCGTTCACATCCTTGACATCTCATAAGGAGAACAATTCATGGCTGTTATTACCGCAGTTCACGCACGCCAGATCCTGGATTCCCGTGGCAACCCGACCGTTGAGGTTGAGGTTCTGCTCGAAGACGGTGCTTTCGCACGCGCAGCTGTGCCCTCGGGCGCATCCACCGGTGAGTGGGAAGCTGTTGAGCGCCGCGATGGCGACAAGTCCGTATACCTGGGCAAGGGCGTTCTGGGTGCAGTGAAGTCTGTTATCGAAGAAATCGCTGAAGAGGTCATCGGCATTGAGGCTTCCGACCAGCGCGCTGTTGACGCAGCCATGATTGCTCTGGACGGCACCAACAACAAGGGTAAGCTGGGCGCAAACGCAATCCTGGGTGTCTCCCTGGCTGTTGCTAAGGCTGCTGCTGAGTCCGCTGACCTGCCCCTGTACAAGTACCTCGGCGGCCCGAACGCTCACGTTCTGCCCGTCCCCATGATGAACATCCTCAACGGTGGTTCTCACGCAGACTCCAACGTTGACATTCAGGAGTTCATGATTGCTCCCATCGGCTTCGACAACTACTCTGACGCTCTGCGCGCAGGTGTTGAGGTTTACCACTCCCTGAAGTCCGTGCTGCACGACCGCGGCCTGGCAACCGGCCTGGGCGACGAGGGTGGCTTCGCACCCAACCTGGAGTCCAACGCAGCTGCACTGGACCTGATCGTTGAGGCAATCGAGAAGGCTGGCTACAAGCCGGGCGAGCAGGTTGCACTGGCACTGGACGTTGCATCCTCCGAGTTCTACAACGACGGCGCATACGAGTTCGAGGGCCAGAAGAAGTCCGCAGCTGAGATGAGCGCATACTACGCTGACCTCGTTGCAAAGTACCCCCTGGTTTCCATCGAGGATCCCCTGGATGAGAACGACTGGGAGGGCTACAAGACCCTGACCGAGCAGATCGGTGACAAGGTCCAGATCGTTGGCGACGACCTGTTCGTGACCAACCCCGAGCGCCTGGCTCGCGGTATCGAGAACGGCGCAGCTAACGCTCTGCTCGTGAAGGTGAACCAGATTGGTTCGCTGACCGAGACCCTCGACGCAATGGAGCTGGCACAGCGCCACGAGTACCGTTGCATGGTTTCTCACCGCTCCGGTGAGACCGAGGACGTCACCATCGCTGACCTGGCTGTTGCAACCAACGCTGGCCAGATCAAGACCGGTGCTCCCGCACGTTCCGAGCGCGTTGCTAAGTACAACCAG
>NZ_CALJRY010000110.1 GCF_937976295.1 uncultured Rothia sp.
AGACCAAATAGATTCCATGGTTACATTCATAGGCAATGTTTGGAATAAGAACAAGGGGTCGTTGAGCAGATGGTCGCCTATGGTGCGACCCGTGATGTTGTTGTGCCGACGCATGAGGACCCGCTGGAGTCCGCGCGGTGGCGACTCTGCAAGGCCCGTGCCGCTCTGATTGTTGCTGGGCCTCGTGATGTGGCGGCTTTGCTGAACGCTGAGCGTGAGGCTGTGGCTGATATTGAGCGGCTGACGGAGACGGCGAAGCCGAAGGTGAGCGCGCTGGACGAGCTGGCGGCTCTTAGGCGGCGTCGTATCGAGGAGGCACAAGCCGCCGGATAAGGAGGTGAGGCTCTGTGGCTGAGACAGCTCAGCTGATGGGGTCTCAGACTCCTCGCATTGACGTAACACCACTTCACGTCAGCTCTGCAGGTGGTGAAGCGGTTGCTGTGGCGAAGATGGCAGGTCTTATTCTTGACCCCTGGCAGGAACACGTCCTTCGTGGTTCGTTGGCAGAGCGTCCAGATGGGCGTTGGCAGGCTTTCGAGGTTGGGCTTATCGTTCCTCGACAGAATGGCAAGGGTTCGATTCTTGAAGCTCGCGAGCTGGCGGCAATGTTTTTGTTCGGCGAGAAAGTCACGTTGCATTCAGCGCATCATTTCAAGACTGCTGCCGAACATCACCAGAGGCTAGAGTCACTTATTCGCAATAGTGAGCTAGTCGAGTACATGCAGGGATACAACGGTGACCCCCACGGGAAGATTCCTGGCATAAAAACGGGTAATGCTGGCATGTCGTTCACCGCGGCGAACGGTAATCGTATCCTTTTTGCGGCTCGTAGTAGAGGTTCGGCGCGTGGCTTCACCGCAGACTTAGTCGTCTTCGACGAAGCTTTCGATTTGTCGAGGTCGGCGCAGGCATCTATGCTGCCGACGCTGGCTTCGAAGTCGCTCCATGAGTCCCCACAGCTCTGGTACACGAGCTCTGCTGGTATGCCGGATTCTGAGGTCTTGAAATCTCTTCGAGATCGAGCACTGAGTCCTGAAAAAGAGGAGAAGCTGGCTTTTTATGAATGGTCAGTCCCGTCTGATGCTGACCCGGCCGACCCGAAGAATTGGGCTTTAGCTAACCCGGCTCTGGGGTATCGAATCAGCCCCGATTATGTTGCTTCGGAGCGCTTGGCGATGAGTGATGAGCACTTTAAACGCGAGAGGCTGGGCATTTGGTCTAAGGTTGGCTCGTCGTCGGCTATCCCGGCGGATTTCTGGGCTCAATGTTTCGATGAGAAGTCCCGTGCTGGTGTGGAGATGGCCTTTGGTGTCGACGTGACGCCGTTGCGTGATGTTGCGACTATTTCATTGGCTTCTCGCCGACCTGACGGGAACATCCACATTGAGGTTATCGACAGGCGTGTGGGAACCGATTGGGTTCCGCAGCGTCTAGAAGAGCTGAAGCGGAAGTGGCGACCTGTGGCTATGACTTACGCGGCGGGTTCACAGACGACGGACGTAATTTCATCGTCGCCGAAGACTAAGCGGATGATGCGAGGTCTTGACCATCGCACGTATCAGCAGGCATGCGGCGGATTTTATGAGGCGCTTGGTCGCGGTTCGGTTCGGCATACCGGTCAGGAGGAGTTGGATGCTGCTGTGCAGGCTTGTCGACGCTCTAAAGGCGGGAGCGAGCTATGGAGCTGGACGCGTGATGATCGAAGTCAAGATATTTCGCCTCTGGTGGCGTGCACTCTTGCGCTCCATGGACTAACTGAGAAGGACAGGAAGGGAGGTAGTCAATGGGCCGTGTTGTAAAGAACCCCCGCAAATGGGAGAACTACTATAACGGCGAAGCGAGGTTGGACGCTATCGGCGTGTCCTT
>NZ_CALJRY010000111.1 GCF_937976295.1 uncultured Rothia sp.
CCACGTTTTCTGAGGGTGGTTTTTCTTGCCCTCGCGGGTATGTACACTTATCGACGGACGCAATCCGTGAGCTGTAAAGTTTCGATGCCCATCGTCCGGCATATGGATGGCATCTACACTGGGTTCGACCGTCACATACAAGCCCAGCTTGCAGGTTTCGTCCACCAAAGCATCACACTCCGATTTCGCCCGCACAGGCGAATCACCCCTCACCCAGAGTGAGGCTTTAGAGCGCGAAAGCGCAGAAAGGAGGCCCCCGTGGGCTTCGATATCAAGGGCACCGTTGAGCAGGGCCTCAACAAGGCTCAGGAAGTCATCAATGAGAAGGCTGGCAAGGAGGTCGTCACTGACGAGCACGTTGCCAAGGTTGAAGAGGTTGTGACTGACAACGCTTCCAAGCTGACTGAGAAGTTCGGCAAGTAAGGCGATAGTCTCCTTTGGATTGGCGCCTTACCTCACTTCCTTATGGGGTAGGGCGCCATTCCTCTGGGCGTGCGCTACAGGCTTTCACTCAACATCTCTCTGAAATAATGGGGCGTTATGCCCCGCCTGGGTTCTTTCATTCACCGACTCACTCGGCATATTGCTCAGCTTCGGTTACCGCCGGGTAGCCTGTTTTCACTCTTCTTTTACTCTTACTCAGCACAAGTGCTCGCGCTTTCTCGCGAACTGTATACGCCCCGCATCATTGGTCCGGCAACCTTGGTGTGGGGCGTATGCCGTTAATGTCAGGGTGAAGACTTTTGTGGGGTGCTGCGCGGGCTGGAGTGCTGCGCGGGCGTTCGCCCTATGAGGACCTCTCCCCCACCCCGGCATACTCAAGCTATGCTTGATATGTCAACTTATTGAGCTGCGCCCTCAGGCAGGTTTCAGCGCCTCCTGAAGACCGCGGAGCACCCCGTCTATGGAGGAACCACATGTTTGAACGTCAGCAGTCCGATCAGCAGAAGGCACGCGAGGTCATGAAGGATGGCGGCGTCGTCATTTATTGGCGCCCCGGCTGCCCCTACTGCGAGGCTCTGGATTCTAAGCTGGGCGAGCTGGGCGACCACGCTACCTGGGTTAACATTTGGGAGGATCCGCAGGCTGAGGCGCACGTGAAGTCCCTCAACGACGGCAACGCGACCGTTCCCACCGTGGATACCGGCGACACCCACTTTGTGGTCGCTGACCTGGTGAGCCGCAACAAGGTGAAGAAGCTGATTGAGAACACTCTCAACTCTGGCGGCGAGGCTTAAGATGGCTCGCCCGGCACTGAACCGCGATACGACGGTCTGCATTTCTCTGTCTGGTCGCCCGTCGAATCACGGTATCAAGTTCCATAATTACCTGTACGAGAAGCACGGTCTGGATTACCTGTACAAGGCGATGACCACCACCGATATTGAGGGTGCTATCGCCGGCGTGCGCGCGCTGGGTATTCGCGGTTGTTCGGTGTCTATGCCGTTCAAGCAGGCTGTGATCCCGCTGATGGACGATATGGATCACTCGGCGGCGGTTATTGGTGCAGTGAACACGATTGTGAACACTGACGGCTTCTTGAAGGCATACAACACGGATGTGATTGCAGTGGCTTCCCTGCTGCGTTCGCATCACGTGGATCCGTCGCTACCGTTCCTGTTGCGCGGTTCGGGCGGCATGGCTGCGGCTGTGGCTGGCGCGTTCTTTGACGCAGGCTTCTCGCAGGGCATGATTATTGCCCGCAACGAGGAGACCGGCCGCGCGCTGGCCGAGCGTTACGAGTACGCCTGGGCGCCGGAGGTGGGCAACCTGCGAGCGCCGATTCTGGTGAACGTGACCCCGATTGGCATGGCTGGTGGTGAGGAGAGCGAGGAGCTGTCCTACCCGCAGGAGGCTATTGCTGAGGCTCAGGTGGTCTTTGACGTGGTGGCGATGCCCGTTGAGACTCCGCTGATTCGTGCGGCTCGCGCGGCGGGTAAGGAAGTTATTCACGGCGGTGAGGTGATTGCTCTGCAGGCTGCTGAGCAATTCCGCCTGTACACCGGTGTGGAGCTCACCCCCGAGGAGGTTGAGGAGGCGGAGGCTCAGGCGAACTAGGTTCGCGCCCGCTGCTTCTTCGCCCCGT
>NZ_CALJRY010000112.1 GCF_937976295.1 uncultured Rothia sp.
GTTCAGTGAACACGGCACACACCCTTCTTACGTTGCACCGGCTATGTTTTTACCGGCTACGCTGCACCGGCTACGTTGTACCGGCGGCCCAACCCGCGGTGGTTATGCCTCCACCGTTGCGGTGCGGCGCTCCTTGAGAGCCCAGCCAATCACGCCGGTCAGCAGACCGAACGCAATCCAGGAGCCAAGCACCAGCCACTGGTCGCTCGCTGCAGCCTCCGGGAAGTACGCAATCGAACGCAGCAGAGTCGAGGAAGCACCCGGCACCATCATCTGACCGATCTGACCCCACGCACCGGGCAGGAACACGCTCGGCATGCTTGCGCCCGAAATCGGGTTACCAATGAACATGGTGATGACCGCACCTACGCCCAGACCAATCAGCGGCGAAGACAGTGCACCCACACCCACGATGAAGAAGGCGGCCGCCAGGTAGGTAGCGCTCAAAGCAGCCCACAGGGTAGCGAAGTCACCGGGGATGATGCCGAACCAGGTGCTCAGAATCAGCGCGGTCACCGCACCACCGATGACGGCGTACAGGGTTGCGGTGGCGAAGCGGCGCCAGGTACCGTTCACGCGCAGAGCGGAGAAGGAACCACCGAGAATACCGCCAATGACTAGCGGGAATGCGGTAACAGCGATGCCAGTGCCGGAGGTGTCAACGTCGTTCAGGGGCACTACGACGGTGGTCTTCACCGCCATGGCGGATGCCTGCTCGGCCTGCACCTTCATCTGCTCCAGCTGGGCGGCAGCCTGCGCACCCTGCTCACCGCCCGCCTGCACCGCCTGGGTGAGGGCCTCAGTCTTGGCGGCGAGTGCCTTCTGCTGGATCTGCGCGTTCAGCTGGGTGGCAACACCGTTGAGCATCTGGGTTGCTGCGGCGTTCGCGGCGGGGGCGGTCAGCACCTCGGGAGCGGCGCCTTCGGTGAAGATGATTGCGCCGTAGGTTTCACGCTGCTTGATTTGGTTTTCGGCGTCTTCGCGGGAGGTGGCCTGCTTCAACTCGAAGGTTTCAATACCTTGGTCTTTGAGGGACTGTTCGAACTGGCTGACGGTCGCCTCGGGGCCCGCGATGGAGACGGGCAGGTTTTTGGTTTCCATGGTCTTGGTGGGCCAGGTGAAGGCGAGGATCACGAGCGAAACAATCAGGGATGCCAGCAGTGAGGTGCTGATGACCTTGATCCAGGAGGAACGCTCGGGGGTTTCTTGTACGTTTGCTTCTGCAATGCTCTTGGCCGCGATCTTCTGGGATGCGGCAGCTTGGGTGGCTGCGGCGGTCACTGCCTCTGCGGTGACTGCGGTGGTGGTTTCGTTGTTCACGATAATCTCCAAACAAAATGCTTATTTCGTTTACGAGTCAGAACTCTACTCTCGGTTTTTACCGAGTGCAAACGAAATAACTATTTTGTTTGCAAGGTCACAAAAAGAATCAGTGTTGTGTTTACGTATTCTCTAGCCCCACCCCCTAGACTGGAACCATGCCCCGACTGACAGAAGCCACCAAAGCTGCACGCCGCGCCCAAATCATCGAAGCAGCCATCGCCTGCTTCCTCGAACGCGGCTACACCAACACCTCCATGAGCGACATCATCAAAGCCTCCGGGCTGTCCTCCGGGTCCATCTACTCGCACTTCACCGGCAAAGAAGACATCCTCGTCAGCGCCATTAACGAACGACTCGAAAACGTCAAAAAGCTCTACGCCGCACTCCCCGAAGGCGCCGGGCCCCAGGACATTCTCGAGACCATCCACACGAACCAGCTGGTAAACGACAATTTCTCTGCCATGCTGCGCATCCGCCTCGAATCGCTCCACGCGCCCGAAATCGCCAGGGCAACCGCAAACGTCATGCCCCTATTGCAGGGCGTCATCGTAAAGACCCTCACCCCCTGGGCAACTGAGCAGCTGAGCGTTCTGCACGAAATCAACCCCGACCCGGCACAGCGCACCCCCGAGCAGGAGGCGCTCATCGCCGACTACGCCCGCGACCATGCAGACGCCTTCATGATGGTTTTCCAGGGGTACATGCTCCGCTCCTTCATCGGTAACACCGAAGAGAAGGACCGCCTCTACCGCGTCGCTTTGGCACTTCTTCCCGAGTAGTTGACCGCCTGATAGCCCCTAAAATCACCCTGATACGGTTGTCTTTTAGATTTATCGGCGATTTTTGAGCGCTATAGCACCCTCACAATCCGCAGGCGTAGAATCGAGAAATTATGACTGAATCCTGCACCCCCGCAACCCCCGAGCCACGCGCCACCAACCCCGCCGAGCTGAACAACCTGCGTGCCGCGCACGCAGACGAACTCTCCTCCCGTACCCGCGCCACGAGCA
>NZ_CALJRY010000113.1 GCF_937976295.1 uncultured Rothia sp.
GCGGCAGGTGAAGCTTAGGGGCCTGACCCCGGTAGAGTATCGGGATCAGGCCCTGAGGGAGGCCGTGTAGCGGCTATTATTAGATGCGTCCAAGTTTCGGGGCGCAGTTCAATGGAGGCGCCCGCCGGGGCTTCACTATGTCCTCCAGTCTGCCGTGCTCTCAGGTTCTTGGAGCTGACCTGTAGCCTGGCTTTGCGCGTATGATGGGTGTATGAGTACTAGCCACCCCAATCTACGTCGCGGGTACACGCTACCCCATGAAGCGGAGGTTCTTCAGATTCTCCGTGACGCTGGTGTGTGCCGTGCCCGACTCTTCGGCAGCGCCGCCCGCGGTGAGCTGACCGAAACCAGCGACCTGGATTTTCTGGTGCAGATGCCGGGCGTTGCCCCCTTTGACGAGTTCATGCAGATGGTGGATGCTCAGCACCGCATTGAACAGCTGACCGGCCGTAGCGTGGATATGGTCACCCGGCTGCGCCCCCGCATCTATGCGGAAGCAGAACCGGACATGGTGGAGCTGCCGCTATAAGAAGTTGCCTGAGCTGATGAGCGACTTTGAACGAATCATCGATGAGATACAAGAAACCACTTAACTCAAGAGCCCCGGAGGGTGCCCCGATAAGGGAGGCGCCCGCCGGGGCTTCACTGTGTTCTCTAGTCTGCTGTGCCCTTATATATAGGGAACGCTAGTGGGCGATACCCGCCTCATACGCCATAATGACCGCCTGAACACGATCACGCGCACCCAACTTCGCCAACACATGCGACACATGCGTCTTCACCGTCGCCTCCGACAACACCAACTCCCGCGTAATCTCCGCATTCGACAAGCCACGCGCAATCAGACCCAGCACCTCAAACTCACGCGGCGACAACTGCTCAATCAACTCACGATGCGGATAGTCTGCAACAGGCTCAGCCGGAATAAACGTCGCCTTAGGAAGCTCAGAACCCGCAGCCGGGGGAGTATTAGGAACAGACTCGGCAACAGTGTCGGTGGCAGGAGCGGCAGGAGCGGGGGAGCCCAGCACCGGAATCATCTGCTCCAACAGGCGGCGAGTCGCAGACGGCGCAATCACCGCATCCCCACGATGCACCGTACGAATCGCCTCCAGCAGCTGCTCCGGCGGAGTGTCCTTCAACAAGAAACCGCTCGCACCCGCACGCACCGCCGAATACACGTACTCATCAATATCGAAGGTCGTGAGCATAATAATGCGCACCCGCTCATCCTCGGAAACTTCACGCTCTCCGTCACGCTCCAGAATACGGCGCGCCGCCTCCAATCCGTCGCAGTGCGGCATGCGCACATCCATGAGGATGACCTGCGGCGCCTGCCCCTCAGAGACCATACGGTCAAAAACGTCAATAGCCGCCAGTCCGTCATCAGCTTCCATGACGACCTGCAGGTCCGGCTGGGAGTTGACGAGCATGCTCAGGCCGCCGCGCACCAGGCGCTGGTCGTCAACAAGCATCACGCGGATTGGCTGGGTGTTCTGTGTTGCAGAAGAGTACATGGTTTCAATCCTAGGTCACAGAGGTGGGGTACGGGGTGAACGGGGTCAGAGGTATTAGAGGTCGCGGTAGGGGAGCGTCGCCTCAACAAGCCAGCCGCCGTCGGGCTGCAGACCGTAGCTGAGGGTGCCGTGGTAGAGGGCGATGCGCTCACTCATGCCGCGCAGACCGTTACCGCTACCGGGTACCGGGCTGGTGGCGCGCTGATTCGAGGCAGAGGTTAAAGCAACGGAAACCGGGTCGTTCTGAACCCGCAGCTGCAGACCGTCCTCACCCCAGTGAATGGTGACGGTGGTTGCCGCGCCGGGGGAGTGCTTGAGTGCGTTGGTGAGCGCCTCCTGCACGGTGCGGTACGCCGCCAGCTCGGCACCCTGCGGCAGGGTACGCGCCATGGTGCCGGTGATTCCGGTGAAGGTCACGGGTAGTCCGGCGCGGCGGCTCTGCTCCACGAGGGCAGGAATATCATTCAGCGTGGGCACGGGCGCGTAAGCGGTTGCCTCGTCCGTGCGCAGTAGCCCGAGTAGGGAACGCATCTGGGTGAGGGAGTCGCGTGCCGTGTCTGCGATGAGTTCGAGGGTCTGCTCGGCAATATCCGGCGTGCTCTGCTGCTGAGCCTGACCCGACTGCTGGTCCTGGCCCGACTGCTCAGCCAGTTGGGGTTGCTGTGCGCGTGCGGTGCGGGCGCTCGCGGCGGCGTAGCGTGCCCCGTCCGCCTGAGAAATAATGCTGGAGAGCGAGTGCGCCACAATATCGTGCATTTCGCGGGCGATGCGGGTGCGTTCGTCCTGTGCGGCAAGGCGGCGTTCCTGCTCCTGCTCGTATTCGAGGCGGCGGGCGCGTTCTTCGAACTCTTCGCTGCGCAGTTCGCGCATGCGGCGGGAGTCGCCGAGGAACCAGAAGACGGTGAAGATGGATCCGCAGAGCACGCCGAGCATCAGGGAGAAAAAGATGCGGGCGGGCAGTTCTCCCTGCCAGTAGTAGAGGAATGAGACTAAGGCCTGTACGGTGACGGCGAGTGCGCCGACCCAGCCGAGAATGAGGCCGCGGAAGCGGGCGCGGCGGGTCCAGTGCCTGCCGGTGTGGTAGGCAGCGAGGCTGACCGGCGGGTAGCAGGTGACTGCGAGTGAGTCGGGGAAGGGGGCCACGAGGGTGAGGCAGAGCGCCGCGATGACCACGTAGATGCTGCCGTAGGGGAAGCGGTAGCGGAAGTAGAGCGCGGTGGTGCTGCAGAGCGCGGAGATAACCGGGATCCAGTCGTAGCCGTTGACGAAGGCAAGGGAAAGCACGCAACAGAAGAACTGCAAGTGCGCGACGACGATAACGTTCATCAAGCTGCGTTTGTCTCTGAGGTAGCTCTGCACGCGGCTGGAGGCGGTGATAGCGTCCGCGGGCAGATCGCTGCTTTCTGAGCTGCCGCGGGTATGCGTTACGGCGTAGCCGGGTTCGGCTGTCTCTGTGCTGTGTTGTGGGTTCTGCTGGGGTTCGGTGCGCTTGAGGGGCATGTTTCCAGTGTATCGGGATGGCGGGGAGGGGCCTGAGGCCCCGTTTTCTGCTCTCACATGCAGGAACTTTCTGTGGGTTTGTGTGTGGGGGTGTGTGCTTACGTGTGTGTGACACGCCAAAAACAGCTATTTTAAGTGAGTTTTATCACTTTTTTCTATAATATTTATTCAAGTAGTGCTTGAGGGTTTGGGGTTGTATGGGGTTTAGATTCGGGTTTAAGAGACCTGTAACTCCCTTAAGTAACCGATTTTGGTTGAAAAACCTTCAACCAAGGCGGAGAGTTTAAAGAAAACCCCCTAATCGGGGTCACATTTGGAACCATTGCGGTACAGGTCCTTGGTGGGTATAGTTTTGGCTGTACCCGAAATCTGCGCAGATGGCCTAAGGCCTCGCGGAGCGAACACCAAGAGCTCTGAAACGCAAAAGTCCCCATGTAGGGGCCGGTTACAGCATTATGTCGTTATCACCTGAGGTTTGGCGTAAGCCGACTTCACTCACTCGATTCCTATCAGGTGACGTTCTTCGCCGCGCACGACGGCGGGTGATAACTTTTATTCCTCAAAATGACATCACTCTCGAAGGACATACATGTCTACTAACATTTCTCGCCGCAAGGTTGTCGCTGGCGCAGCATGGGCTGCTCCGGTTGTCGCAGCTTCCGCTGCAGTTCCCGCTTTCGCATCTTCCACCGTTTGTGAGTGGGAGTCCACCGCAGCTTACACCGCAGAGGGCACCTCTGCAGGTGCTAAGGGCACCACCTCCTTCATCGTTCCCGCACTGGTCGACAAGATCAAGTTCGAGGTCGTCGGTGGCGCTGGTGGTACCAACTACGACGATATCGCTGCAGGCTCCGGTGCAAAGATCACCGGTATTATCGAGGTCAAGGAAGGCCAGACCGTTCAGCTCATCGGCGCAGCTGGTGGTATCGGTAACGGCCCCCTGTCCCC
>NZ_CALJRY010000114.1 GCF_937976295.1 uncultured Rothia sp.
GGTACTGCACTTTTGTGGGTGTGGGAGAGTAGGTCATCGCCGGTTTATTTTTGAAAAAGACCCCGTATCGAAAGATACGGGGTCTTTTGTTGTATCTGCTGATGCGGTTTGGTGGATTCAGTATGGGTGACTCGTGAATTCAGCCTGTTGTGTGTGCTGCGGATTGGCGGCCGGAGTTGCTTCTTCGTGACGCTGCTGCGCCTTCGTGATGCTGAAGTGTGCACCGCTGCAGAAAACCCACAGGGGCATCCTGCGTGGGTGGTTTAGTGCCCCAAATGAGGTCTGAATAATAAAGGTGTGTCACAAAAAGAAAGCTGGGAGGTTCCTGAAAGTGAACACTAGGTGAACACACTTTAGCCTCTTGATGGATATAATCACCCCTCTCCCCCGTGCTCTCGCATAAGCCACATAAAACAACTTAAGTATTCCGGTGGGTGCACCATTTTTTCCGCGGAATATCGGGAGTTTCGCCCCTAAAATATGGGCTCTGCAGTAAAACCCTCACGAAAACCCGCTCAATACTGTGGGTTTATCTGTTATTTCGTGTTAATTCGGAATACTTTAGATTTCACGAAAACCGACAGATAATTTTCTTGTGACTACAGAACTCATTATTCTCGTGATCGTGGTGCTTACCGCGCTCGCCTTCGACTTTACGAATGGCTTCCACGACACCGGTAACGCGATGGCAACCTCCATTGCGACCGGTGCGCTGAAGCCTAAGACCGCCGTGGCGCTGTCTGCGTCCCTGAACCTTGTTGGCGCGTTCCTCTCTGTTGAGGTGGCGCGTTCGGTCGGTAGCGGCATCGTGAACCTGGATCGTATTGACGTAACAACGGATGGTCCGGCACTGATGCTCATCGTCTTTACAGGCCTGGTTGGCGGCATCCTATGGAACGTTTTGACCTGGCTTCTGGGTCTTCCCTCCTCCTCATCGCACGCTCTGTTCGGTGGCCTGATTGGTTCGGCTCTTGTCGCGATTGGCTTTGATGGAGTGCAATGGATCGGTGTTCTGTCCAAGATTATTGTTCCCGCGGTCCTCTCCCCCGTCATTGCGGCTATTGTGGCGGCAACCGGTACCTGGCTGGTTTACCGTATTGCTGCTCCGGTGGCTGACGACCGTAAGCACAGTGGTTTCCGCAAGGGACAGATTGCGACCGCATCTCTAATGTCTCTGGCACACGGTACTAACGATGCGCAGAAGACCATGGGCGTGATCTTCCTGGCTCTGGTTGCTTCGGGTACCCTGAGCAATGATGATGCGATTCCCATGTGGGTGAGGGCTTCCTGCGCTCTTGCTATTGCCCTGGGTACTTACCTGGGCGGCTGGCGCATTATCCGCACCCTCGGTAAGGGCATCGTTGAGGTGGATACCCCGCAGGGTGTTGCTGCTGACGGCTCGTCTGCTGCGATTATTCTGACCTCTTCCCACTTCGGTATGGCGCTGTCGACCACTCACGTGGCGTCCGGCTCGATTCTGGGTAGTGGCCTGGGGCGTAAGGGCGCTGAGGTTCGCTGGTCTGTTGCTGGCCGTATGGTGGTTGCTTGGCTGATTACCCTGCCGGCGGCCGCTATTGTGGGTGCCCTGACCTGGTTGATTGGTCACGGCTTGAACACTCTGACTGGTACTCAGTTTGTTGGTGAAATGGCTGTGTTCGCGATGCTGAGTATCTTCTGCTTCCTGATGTGGCGTCATTCCCGGAAGGACAACATTGACGCTTCGAACGTGACTGGCGACTGGGATGAAAAGGAAGGCGCTGCAGTCACCAGCGCTGACGCATCCGCAGAAGCTCAGACCCTTGCTACTGAGAAGGCAGGTTCGTAGCCATGCAATACGTGATCGAAATTCTGGATAAGGTCATTCCGGTGCTGATTGCCGGTTTGTTCTTCGGCGCGGGTCTTCCGGCGCTGTATGCACTGGGTCTGCGTCTGCTGGCTGGCCGTACCGAGTACACTGCGGACGGTAAGCTTGTGGAAATTGAGCCTCCGGGAACGGTGGCGAAGATTGCCGCATCCTGCATTTTTGCTATTATCGTAGCAATCGTAATCATCGGTATTCTCTGGGTTGCTAAGGACTTTATCAACCACACTTTCGGCTGGAATATCTTCGGCGTAACCGGTGGAGGCCACTAATCCCGTGAACACTAAAGTGCATATGATGACTGCTTCAAAGGAGGGGCTCGATGCCTGATAAGAGCATAATCTCTCGAGTAATCGACTGGCTGAGCGTCGGGTATCCCAAGGATGTTCCGGTGCAGGACCGCGCGGCAGTGATGGCTATTTTGAAGATGCGTCTGACTGATGAGCAGTTGCAAGAAGTTGTTCGTCAGCTCATGCAGTCTCGTGCTGCTCGTGGTGAGGCGTATGTGAGTGACCAACGCATTAACGAGTACATTCGTCGAGTGGTGGATCATACCCCGACCCCGCAGGATATTG
>NZ_CALJRY010000115.1 GCF_937976295.1 uncultured Rothia sp.
GGCCGCGTGCGGTCAGGCGGATAGCGGCGTCCGGGTTCACCGCCAGGGCGCGAGAAATGTAGGTGGCAAGGTCCTTGACCACTGCGGCACCCTGGGCGCCGCCGGGCAGGATCAGGTAGGGCTCCTCCACGCCTTCGTGGGGGTTGTACTTGAGCTCAATAGATGCAGCCGCGTTCGGTGCGCTGTTCTGGTCGGGAGCGTTGTCCTGTGCGGTGTCAGGGGTGGTTTCAGACGGCGTAGTCATTTCTGCTCCTTTTCGGCGGTAGCCTGCTCGGTGGCAAGTTGGTGGGTGATATTGTGCGATGGTGTGTTAGGGGAACGTTCCGGATCGTTCATCCGGCGCCATTGTTCCTCGTCAATATTCCTAGTGAATGTTCCGAATCAACCTGTCGCGGTTGTCTCAGAGTATGCTCTCCCACTCTACGCCAGAAACCGGTTCATTGAAAACGTGCGAGAATAAAACCATGACCAAGCCCACTGTGACCCAAAACCTCATGCGGATGCTGGACCTCTCCCCCGTGGAGGCGGCGCCCGCCTCCTTCGGTAGCGATGAAGTGTCTACCGGTGTGACGCTCACCCGCGAGCAGCCGCGTACTTTCGGTGGTCAGGTTCTTGCCCAGTCGATTATTGCCGCCGACCGCACGGTGGAGGGCAAGGACATCCACTCAATTCACGCCTATTTTCTGCGCCCCGGCGATATTGAGCGTGAACTGTTCTTCGCCACTCAGCGCCTGAACGATAGCCGTTCCTTCTCGACCCGCCGCGTTCAGGTGTTCCAGGATGAGGCGCCCATGTTCTCGGCGATTCTGTCTTTCCAGTCCGATAGCCGCGGCCCGGAGCATACCGCTGTGACTATGCCGGATGTTCCGGACCCGGAGTCGCTGCCGATGGTTAGCGACTATCTAGGTCAGCTCCCCCACCCCATTGCTCAGGCGGTCGCGTGGGAGCGCCCGATTGATATGCGCCACGTGGACGCGCCCCTGTACACTCAGCCGGATGCCTCCTCGACGCAGCCGCGCGCCTGCGTGTGGTTCAAGACCTTTGACCGCCTGGTGCATGCTGATGGTTCTGAGGCCTCGGAGGCGGAGCACCGCGCCGCTATTGCGTACGCTTCGGATTACCTGCCGCTGGAGCCGGCCCTGCGCCGTCACGGCAAGTTCTGGCTGGAGCCGGGCCTCAAGAGCGCCTCGCTGGATCACGCGATGTGGTTCCACCGTTCGGCGCGCGCCGATGAGTGGCTGCTGTACGTGCTGGATTCTCCGAGCGCGCAGGGTGGCAGGATGCTCGCGCAGGGTTCGATTTTCAATCGTTCCGGTGAGCTGGTGGCGACCGTGGCGCAGGAAATGATGTTCCGCCTGCCGGAATATCGATAAAGCGGAGCACCGCTAGAGTTTCGGCGCTGCGAGAGCGTAAAACGTCAGAGCATACAGAAAGACCGTGTGAGGTGGTTGTCTCACACGGTCTTTCTGTATCTAGTTTATGCGCTCAACGCCGCTAACGGGTGTTTATCGGGCTTCGACGTCAATCACACCGTCCGGGGAAATGTGCACGGTGCGCTTGGTGCGGCGGGAAACGAAGAAGTCACCCACGAACACGAAACCAGCCAGCATCAGCACTAGAGCAATCAGCCACACTGCCACCGCACCGAAGAACATCGGGAACAGCAGCACAAGCAAGCCCAGGACCAGGGAACCAATAGCAGAGAACTGCAGGTGGCGTCCGGCGGCATAGCTCAGGTATTTCATGCCCTGGGCAGTCATCAGACGAATCAGCGCCCACGCAACCAGCCACACACCCACAATGGTCGGAATGTACGTCGCCTGTGCGCCCGCCGAGGCTGTCAGCAGAATCAGGCCTACCACCACGGTCAGGATGCCGTTGATTAGGTCCCAGCCGGTACGTGCCGGCTTCAGCGCACCGAAGTAACGCACCAGTTCAAACACACCACCGAGCAACACCGCAACGGAGAACACAAATCCCAGAACTGCTAGCGGAGTAGCGGGGTTGGCGAACATGTAGATTGCAGCCGCAACCAGCAGCAGACCGGTGACTAAGGACATCCAGTTATATTTTGAAAGCATGATCTCCAGTCCTTCGTATCAGATGCATGAGTTAGACATGTCCATTAAACCGCGAATGTGAACTCCGCCATGACGTACCGGTCACCGCCGGGCGAACTATTTCTACCGGCGAACAGCAGCGTTCCCCCGCCAGCTCACACAGAACAACCAGCGCATACGGCATCTAGCAGACACAGCATCTCGCGGGCACAGCAAAGCCCCACCTCCGCACGCTTCAACAGCGCAGGAGGCGGGGCTCGCTACCGAACCAAACCCTATCGGGTCAGCTTGCGGTGCACCACGCGGTGCGGCTTAGCAGCCTCAGGGCCGAGGCGCTCAATCTTGTTCTTCTCGTAGGACTCGAAGTTACCCTCGAACCAGTACCACTGATCCG
>NZ_CALJRY010000116.1 GCF_937976295.1 uncultured Rothia sp.
CTGTCGGAGAAGACCCGCATCCTGGCTGAGGAAGTCGCCATTTTGAAGGCGCTTCAGGAGCAGCCGGAGGGCGCCGCCGGTGCGAAGAAGCGTAACCAGCAGGATTCTTAAAAGCTTTACTGTCGAGACTTTCCATTTTTGTGAGTTGGAGTAATACCTCATGACCGTTGATATTCTGTTCCCCTACTACGGCGACGTCGCCATGATGAAGCAGGCTGTGCTGTCTGTGGTCGGTCAGACCAACCCGGACTGGCGCCTGATTGTTATCGATGACGGCTACCCGGACGACTCGATTCCCGGCTGGTTCGAGTCGCTCAAGGACGAGCGCATCACCTACATGCGTAATGAAACCAACCTGGGTGCGAACGCGAACTACCGCAAGTGCTTGACCTTCGTGGAGAACGAACTGGTCACCGTCATGGGTGCTGATGACGTCATGCTCCCCAACTACGTGCAGTGGCTTGTGGACGCGGCGGCTAAGCACCCCGAGGCGTCCATCTTCCAGCCCGGCGTGGTTGTGATTGATGAGAACAACGGCCTGTCGAACACCCTGGTGGAGCAGACTAAGGCGTTCTACCGCCCCAAGGGTGAGGCTGTTCTGCAGGGTGAGGAGCTGGCTACTTCCCTGCTGCGCGGTGCGTGGTTCTACTTCCCGTCTCTGGGCTGGCGTAAGGACGCTATCGTGGGCACCGGCTTCCGCGAGGGTCTGAACGTTATCCAAGACATGGCGCTGATTCTCGACATTACGATGCGCGGCGGCTCCCTGTACTACGACCCGCAGGTTGCGTTCATGTACCGCCGTCACGGTGGTTCTGACTCGTCCTGGCGTGCCCTGGAGGGTACCCGTTTTGAGGAGGAGCGCCGCTACTACAACACCATGGTTGAAGAGATGACTGCCCTGGGTTGGACGAAGGCTGCTCGCGTGGCTCGTATTCGCTTCTCTTCGCGTGCTCACGCGCTGACTCTGCTGCCGAAGGCGGCTCTGGCGAAGAAGTGGCAGGGTGTTAAGAACCTTGCCGAGCA
>NZ_CALJRY010000117.1 GCF_937976295.1 uncultured Rothia sp.
CCTTTCTGGCTTCTTCTAAAATCGGAAAATCTTCGATAATATCAGCCACTTGGAATTCTGGAAGTCCTGACTGTCTGGTTCCAAAAATCTCACCCGAACCACGCATTTTCAAATCTTCCTCCGCAAGGACAAATCCATTAGTCGTTTCTGTCATGATGCGCATGCGGTCCTTCCCAGAGTCAGTCTTGGGATTGGCAACGAGAACCGCATAGGACTGCTTGTCTCCCCGACCAACACGACCTCTGAGCTGGTGAAGCTGGCTGAGACCGAACCGATCGGCATCCATGATGATCATGAGCGTGGCGTTCGGGACGTTCACGCCCACCTCAATGACGGTGGTGCTAATCAGCAGGTCAATTTCGCCGCGCTCGAAAGCGGTCATGACGGCGGTCTTCTCCGCCGGGTCCATGCGGCCGTGCAGGGTGCCGATACGCACGCCGACGAGGGCGTCCTCTGCGCTCAGATAGGAGTACATTGAGGCGACCGAGGTCAGCTGAACCTTGCCGTCGCTGCTGGCGTTACCGCCCTGACCGAAATAGCCCTGGGCGGAGTTGCCCGCGCCGGTTCCCGCACCGTTCAGGCTGGATGCGCCAAAGAACGCCGCGCCTTCCTCCAGGCTGTCGCCGTCCTCCCCGATTTTGGGTACGACAACATACACCTGGTGGCCCGCGTCGATTTCTTCGCGGGCGCGCCTCCACAGCCGGGACGCCCAGGCGGGCTTCTCGGCGAGGGGCACCACGTGGGTTGAAATCTTCTGGCGGCCGGCGGGCAGGGTGTCGAGCACGGACACGTCCAGGTCACCGAACACGGTCATGGCGACGGTACGCGGAATGGGCGTTGCGGTCATGACCAGGCGGTGCGGCAGGGCGCCGTCGGTGCCGCGCAGTCCGTCGCGCTGCTCCACGCCGAAGCGGTGCTGCTCGTCCACGACGACCAGGCCCAAATCGTGGAAGCTCACCTCATCGGAGAGCAGGGCGTGGGTGCCAATCACAATCTGGGCGGTGCCGTCGGCGAGCTCCTGCAGTACCTTGCGCTTGGCGCGGGTGCCCATGGAGGCGGTCAGCAGGCGCACGCGCACACGGGCGGGTTCCTCGCTCCCCGCGGGGATTCCCTCGGCAGAGCTCTCGGCAGAATCGTCAGCGTCAGGGTCTTCGGGCGCCGCCATATCCCCCAGGATGTCCAGCACCGAACGCAGATGCTGCTCGGCAAGCACCTCGGTCGGGGCGAGCATCGCGGACTGGCCGCCCGCATCGGCAACCTGCAGCATGGCACGCAGAGCCACCACGGTCTTACCGGAACCCACATCACCTTGCAGCAGGCGGTTCATGGGCGATTCACTCGACAAATCCGCGGCAATCTCAGCGCCCACCTTCTGCTGCCCCTCGGTCAGCTCGTAGGGCAGAACCTCCAGCAGCTGATCGGCGAGGCCGCCCTCCACGGCTGGGCGCGGCTGGGTCAGGTGCGCGGCACGCACCGAACGCAGGCGGGCGAGCGCGCTCTGCAGTACGAATGCCTCGCGGTAACGCATCTGCGCCTGTGCGGCACGCCACGTGTCCTCCGAGTCGGGGGTGTGCAGGGCGCGGTACGTCCACTCGAGCGAGGGCACCTTGCGGGCGCGACGAATCGTGTAGGGTACCGGGTCTTCGAGTTCTTTGAGCGGCACCTTTTCGAGCAGCTGCGCCATGTAGCCGCTAATGCGGTCGGTGGGCAGCTTCACGGGGGCGCGGTAGACGGGCACGGGGGCGGTGGCGGCGTCGGTGACGTCCGCGCCGGAAGCGTCCTTCGAGAGCAGGGCGTAGTGCGGGTTGGTGAGGGTGTATTCGCCGCGGTAGATGCCGACCCTGCCGGAGAACATCATGGTTTCGCCCTCGTGGATTTCGCGGGCGGCGGTCCATGCGTTGAAGAAGGAGAGCTTCATCTGTGAGCCGATGAGCGCGCCCGCACCGGGGTTCGTCATGCTGGGTGCGGGCACGCCAAAGAGGCCTCCCTGAGCGAAACTATCCTGCGCAAAATTATCCTGGCCGTAGCTGTCTGCGTAGCCGCTGTAGGAGGCGGGCTGGGCTCCCCTGCCCTGTGCCGGGTTCTGGGCGGCATGAGCGAGCGCGTTGATACGCGGGTTATGCATCCCGGTTGCCTGCCAGTTCTGCGCGGGCGCGCCGGATACTCTGGATGCGCCGGATGCGCCGGGGCGGTTAGCGCGGCCGGGTACCACGGATACAGGACCACCAGCCCCGAAGCCAGTAGTACCAAAGCCAGCGGCACCAAAACCGGCGGGTGCCTCCTGCCCGGTGGCGTCGGAGAGCCGGTCGGTGATGGTCACTTCCGTGATTTTGCCGCGGCGTGCCGCCATGGTTCGGGTGCTCACGTGCACCACGCGGGCGATGATGGTGACGTCCTGGCCCTCGACGAGTTCGGCGAAGGAGCTAAGCTCGCCGCGCGGCAGGTACTTGCGCGGGAAGTATTCGAGCATCTCCCCGACGGTGTGCAGGTCCAGGTGCGTGGAGATTGCCTTGGCGCTGGGTGCGGGCAGGTATTTTTTGAGCGGCGCATTTTCGATGCGGTCTTCGGAGGCGTAGCGCGCCAGGGCACGGCTCTTAGCCTCCGCGGCAGCCGATGCGGGCTTCGCAGCCGTAGCCTTCTTAGCCGTAGCCTTCTCAGCCGTTGCCTTCTTCGTGGAAGCTTTCTGGGCGGGAGCAGTCTTCTTCGGCGCGTCGGTTTTCGATGCTGAGGCTTTGGAAGCGGGGGCCTTCTTTGCGGGCGCAGTCTTCTTCTGAGCTGGCTTCATCCGGTCAGGTTCCTCCGGTTGAGTTGCCTGCCGCGCCGCCAACGCAATATCGACCAGCTCGTAGATAGCGTCGTCGGTCATGGTGTGCGCGGCGGGACCCAGCGAATGCTTGAGCGTCTTGAGCGCCTTACGGTAGGGTGCGCTGGCGCGCTGTGCCGCGCGTTCGCTCAGCTCGGCGCGGCTCACCTCGCCTCGAGCGTAGGCGGCGAGATCACGCACGGTCAGCTCGGCGGTGGTGCGGAGCTGCTCATCGCTCAGTAGCGGCGTATCTTTTGTCCCCCGCTGAGCTCGGATCGTGGAAGTAGAGCGGGTAGGCTCGACAACCGTTGAATTTACGGGCTCGCCCTGCGCCGCCTCAACCTTCGCAGGCTTAACCTTCGCGGGCTCAGTACTTGTCGGCTTAGTTTTGGCGGGTGCAGGCTCAGGAAGCCCCAAGTCCAGGGCTTGTTGTTGCG
Organism: uncultured Rothia sp.; assembly: GCF_937976295.1. Taxonomy (GTDB): domain Bacteria; phylum Actinomycetota; class Actinomycetes; order Actinomycetales; family Micrococcaceae; genus Rothia. The sequence goes on from NZ_CALJRY010000117.1 coordinate 3,241, forward strand.
GATTCACGGAATGTCGTGCGGGGCTCATGCGCCGCCCTCCGCATCGCACGCGTGGTCGGCGTGGTGGCCGTCCGCCAGGGAGGAAATACGCTCATCCGACCACTGACCGTAGCCCATAATCAGCTCGCGGGCGAGGTCAATGTCGGGCACGTGCACATGCAGAGCCCAGAGTCCAGCCGCCATGTCCAGGGGCGTAATGAGCAGGCTGTCGCCCATCGCTTCAAGCTCGGGGCGCAACTGCGCTAAGGCGAGGGGCTCGCAGATCAGTGTACCCATGAGTTCCCAGCCGCTCTGCCCTGCCTGTGCTGCGTGTTCGGCTGGTTCTGCGTGCTCGGCAGGTTCAGAGCCCGCCCGCACCGCATCCACAGCAGAGGGCGCACGCAGCATGGACTCCACCTGCGCCTCGCTCAGGGTTGCCCCCTCCCAGCGCGGGTTGGAGTGCACCACGGTAAGGTAGAAGCCAAGCGCGCCGGCATCCACGAAACCGGCAAGCTCGGGTGAGGGCGGGAACTGCGCGGTACGTTCCAGGGCGGCACGCATCAGCACCCGTCGACGCTCTTTCAGCGCCTCGTCAGCGGCTTCTGCGTCCGGTGATGCATCATAGTGCGCGTCCAGGCGGGCGAGCTCCACCATGACCGACAGCATCGTGGAGGGCACCATCTGCTCCCCCACGCTGGCGCGAATACGCTCAGCCGCGAACGCCATCGCGCGCGCCTCCGCGTGGGCGTACTCCAGCTTCACTTCACGATGCTTCGGCAGGGAACCGCCAGCAATAACGCGCTCGTAGTCCGTTTCCAGGACGCGCACGAGCGGTAGCTCATCGGCTGCGTCCCCGAGCTCCCGAGCGAGGTTTCCGGGCAGGAACCAGTAGCTGCGCACCGCCTCCAGCGCCCAGGCACAGAGCAGGGTACCCGAGTTGCCGCGCGCCACGCGGGATGCGCGCATAATCGCGTGCTCATAGATGCCGCCCAGCTGAATCCACAGGTGGGCGAGGGTTTCGGAGGCGCCCGCCGCCTCAGGCGCGTACGCGTCTTCTTCGCCAGACAGCTCCCCGTTGGGCAGAACCTGCTCCATGCCCCGCTCAAACTCTTCGGTCAGGGTCAGCAGGGTGTGGGCAATATTGGAGCCGGTGTCCTTATCGGGCACGGGGAACCCGTTGAGTTCGTTGAGCGCCTCGCGGTAGCGTTCGATGGTGGTGCGGGCGGCGGTGGACCACGCTACACCGAAGCGGTAGGCGCGCACGCAGGCGCGGCGGTAAATCTCGCGCTCTTCGGTGCGCTGGTTCTGCTCTGCGTTCACGCTACCCTCCTCGTCAGTTTCGCGTGGTTCTCGGCTAGATTACTGCTAGTTCTAGGCTAGTTCCCGACTGATTTCTCGGTGCCCGCGGCACGGGCAGAATCCAACCTATTTCGTACTTCTATTCTAAGCAATTTCGGTTAAATGTACGGTATTGCCCACCGCCTATCCCGCGGGCTGAAAACACGGGCTGAAAGCACGGACTAAACACACAAACCGCCCGCACCTCGCGGCACCTGGTGGCTTGCGGCGCTCGGTCAAGCTCCTAGGCGGAAGCACCGTAGTGTTCCCAGCCCATGCCGTCCAGGGAGCGTCCGTCCATCACGACCGCCGCGCCGGTCACCGCATTGTGGCGGCGTTCGGCACCGTAGAGTTCGGCACTCAGGCCGCGCTCCGGGGCATCCGCCACGCAGGTACCCAGGGGCACGAACTCTTCGGGCACCTCACCGGGGAAGGTCGCCAGCAGGCCGTGGTCTTCTCCACCAACCAGCACGAAGGTGCGCGCCAGGGATGCGGGGCTCTCCCCCGCCTCGTTGCGCTCACCAATCGCCAGCAGCAGGCGCGCCAGCGGTAGCAGCGGCTCGGCGAACGCATCCACGGCGGTGCGATCGAGGCGCATCTGCACCCCGGAGGCGGCGGCAACTCGCCCGGCATCCTTGACGAGTCCGTCGGAAAGATCCAGCATGGAGCTTGCCTGATGCTGGCGCGCCACTTCACCGGCGGGGATGGGACTGACCGGATGGTGCTGCGAGTCGACGGCGCGCTCGCAAACCGCAACCATGTGCGCGGCATCTTCGGGGGTGAGGGTGCGGGCAAGCTCGATGAGTCCTTCGGGAAGAGCACTAGAGCCGTCACCCTGCTTCTCAGGGTGCTGCTGAGCCTGCTTTTGAGCCCACGCTCGGCTCACCGTCTCCAACGCCACCTCAGCACCCTGACCTGCGGCAATGGCACGCAACAGTGCCGTGGCGGGCAGGGAGAGCGGGTTGAGCAGCAGACGCAGACCGGCATCGGACCAGGCGGTACGTCCCGCCAGGGCGATAGTGTCGCCGGGGCGCGCGCCGGAGCGCAGCACGGCGCGATCCGTGTAGCCGAGGGCGGTGACGGTTACCGACATTTCGGTGGAGTCGCCAATATCGCCGCCGCCAATCACGCATTCGGTGGCTCCGCAGGCGTTGATTCCGTCCACAATGCCGTGTGCGAAGCCGTCAATCCAGCCGTAAGGAGTGCTACCGGGCAGACTCAAGGAGATGAAGAGGCTTGCCGGGCGTGCACCCATGGCGGCAACGTCGGCGAGGTTCTGGGTCGCGGCTTTGCGCCCCACATCGTAGCCGCTGCTGCGGGCGGGTTCCAGGATGAACTCACCGTCCTCACCAGCCCGTGCGATACCGCCGGGCCACAGGTTCATGAAGTCCTGGTCCTCAACGAGAGTGTCGGTGGTGACCACGGTACGCTGACCGGGCGCGGGCGCGGCGAGGACGGCACAGTCGTCGCCGGGGCCCACATCGAGGGGTTCGATGTGCCCCGCCTGGCGTGCCGCAGCGGCAACCTGCTCGTTGTGGGCGTTGATAATCGGCATGAAGGCGCGCAGAACGCGGGACTCCCCCAGCTTTGAGAGAGGTGTCTCTCGCATGGGGTTGTCCCGCGTTTCGCTAAAGGTCTGAGGATTCACATCCTCTATTATCGCGTATTCTTACGCGTTATGTTCGCCTTATGCTCCGCGGCTAAAGTAGCGGATTGCCAGAGCAATCAGCACCAGACCGATGAGTGAGAAGAGGATCAGCGGTGCAATGCCGGAAAGTCCGGAATCGTCCGCGTCCGCATTCTTCACGGCCTGCTCCTGAGCGGCGTTCGCGCCGTCAGCCTTTGCCACGCTCTTTGCGGAGCGGCTGGCGCTAGCCGAGGCGGAGGAGCTAGGCGACTTCGAAGCCGACGCCGAGTTTGAGGAGCTCGAGGGGCTTGCACCGGTGGTGTGGTCCTCGTCGGTCTTATTGCGCGAGAGGTATCCAGCAACCCAGTCTGCCGCACCCGGGATAGAGTCATCCGAGCCGTTATTGGCTGCGATTCGTCCTAGGGTGGTGCCGCCAGAACGCAACGGATCATCTTCGTCGCCATCAAGCTTGTCATTCGGTGCCTTGGTGCTCGGTGAAGAGCTCGAAGATCCCGAAGAGGAGCTTGAGGACTCAGAGGAGTTGCCCGGTCGCGGAAGCTCGATGGAGATGACGACATCTTCCCCCGAGGTTTCCTGACGGTTTCCAGGGACGGTCACCGGGTTGTTCGCCGGAGGAATCGGAGCAACAGGCTCAGTCTCAATCGGGGTAACCGACTTGGAGTCCGAGCTGTCCTTATTGTCTTCTGCCGGAACCACCGGAGTCACCGGAACCACGGGGATTTCTGCATCCTTAGTGGGTTCCTTGGTCGGCTCGGGCACTACCGGATCCTGAGTGGGTTCAGGAGTGGGCTCTACCGTAGGCTCAGGGGTCGGATCCTGAGTCGGCTCCTCGGAGGGTGCTTCACTCGGTTCCTGAGTCGGTTCGGGAGTTACATCCTTGGTCGGCTCGGGAGTGGGCTCCGGATTCGGTTCCGGGGTTACGTCCTTAGTCGGCTCAGGAGTGGGTTCCGGAGTAGGCTCCGGTTCCGGGGTGGGCTCAGGATTCGGTTCAGGAGTGGGTTCCGGAGTAGGCTCCGGTTCCGGGGTGGGCTCAGGATTCGGCTCAGGAGTGGGTTCCGGGGTCGGGTCCTGAGTGGGTTCCGGGGTGGGATCCTGGGTCGGTTCCGGG
>NZ_CALJRY010000118.1 GCF_937976295.1 uncultured Rothia sp.
TATCGGGATTGAGAAAATAGTGTGCCGGATATATTTATGTACTAATTTTCTTTCACATAGTAACAGAAATATATTAAAGATTCCGAAAATATCCTGAATATTGAAATAGTGTGCTGGTCGCTCTGAGCGATATATCCATTCCGCTCCCCTCCGCTAAATCTGCACTCACCACAAGAACATTAAAGCGGCGTTCAGAGTGCAAATACTTTGGATTCTTCCAGCACACACTATGGGGACAATATCGAACAATGCACAACCCTGCGCCACCAACAATCCGCAGGAATTACACCGCCCACACAGACACCTACAATACGCCATTCACTCCAGACATTCCTACGCTATTCAAAAGCGAAATTCTGCCCCTATCCCAACACCTCAATTCTTTTCTCAACAACACATTCGTGCATAAGAACAGAAACACCTGCCAGAGTGAATAGAGCAGCATAACTCAGCACCAGAATGGAGCAAAAAAGCGCCGAAAATGCCCCTGACCTGTGCAAATACCAAATCAAGCCCACGAGGCACACTATACACCGTGCAAAAGAGCGCACAGAAAACGGCGGGTGCCGCAGATACAACCGTACCCGCGGCACCCGCCGCCTTATGACCTCATACAGAAGGTAGAAGCTTAGGCTTCCGGCTTCATCAAGGGGAAGAGAATAGTCTCACGAATACCGGGCTGACGCACCACAGTACCCGGACGCTCCGGATCCTGATCGCCCGCCAGCAGCATAATCAGACGGTCAATACCCAGACCCAGGCCACCCATCGGGGGTGCACCGTGCTCCAGGGCGCGCAGGAAGTCCTCATCCAGCTCCATCGCCTCATCGTCACCGGCAGCAGCCAGCAGCGACTGAGCGGTCAGACGCTCACGCTGAATGACCGGGTCAATCAGCTCGGAGAACGCGGTACCGCGCTCCATACCGCCAATAATCAGGTCCCACGCCTCAATCAGAGGCTCACCGGAACGGTGCGGACGAGCCAGCGGCTGAGCGCTCGGCGGGTAATCGTACACGAAGGTCGGGTTCACCAGGGTCGGCTCAACAATCTCACCGAAGAGCTCGGTCACCAGCTTCTCAGCGTCCCACTTCGGGTCGATGTCCACCTCGTGCTTCTCAGCAATCTCACGCAGAACGGAAGCGTCAGTCTCGGGGGTGATCTCAACGCCCACAGCCTCAGACAGGCCCGGGTACACGCCGACCCACTTCCACTCACCGAACAGGTCAATGGTGCCGTTCTCGGTCTCAACACGCTCGGTGCCGACAGCCTTCGCGCAGCTCTGGATAATCTCCTTCATGCGCTCAGCCATCACAAACTGGTCAGCGTACGTCTCGTAGCACTCCAGGGTGGTGAACTCGGGGCTGTGGGTCGAATCCACACCCTCGTTGCGGAACACGCGGCCAATCTCGTACACGCGGTCAATGCCACCAACCACTGCACGCTTGAGCGACAGCTCAGTCGCAATACGCATGGTCATCGGCTGGTCAAAAGCGTTCAGGTGGGTGCGGAACGGGCGAGCCGTCGCACCACCGTGCACCAGCTGCAGAATAGGAGTCTCAACCTCAATGTAGCCGTGATCCTCCAGCACACGGCGGACGGTGCGGGTAATCAGGGCGCGCTTCTTCACCAGCTCGCGAGCCTCATCGCGAACCATCAGGTCCAGGTAACGCTGGCGAACGCGGGTTTCCTCGTTCAGGTCCTTGTGCAGAACCGGCATGGGGCGCAGCGCCTTCGACGCCATCTTCCAGTCGGTCACCATAATGGACAGCTCACCGCGGCGAGAAACAATCACGCGGCCGGTCACGAACACGTGGTCACCCAGGTCAACCAGGGACTTCCACTCAGACAGGGACTCCTCGCCAACCTCAGCCAGCGACAGCATCGCCTGGATGCGCTTGCCCTCGGTACCACCCTGCAGGGTCGCAAAGCACAGCTTACCGGTGTTACGGACGAACACCACGCGGCCACCAACATGCACCACACGGTCAGTCTCGTCGCCAGCCTTCAGCTCCTCAGCAGCCAGCTTCGGATCGTACTCGGCGCGCAGATCCTCAATGTGGTTGGGCTCCACGCGGTTACCCTCAGAATCCAGCAGACCCACCGGGTATGCCTCGCGACCCGACTCGATCAGCTTCGCACGCTTCTCCAGGCGAATCTGCATCTGCTCGGACATATCAGCAATCGCCGGTGCGGCAGTGTGCTCAGTGCTCACAGTGATACCTATCTGTGTAGTGTGTTGGGGACTCTTCTAAACGAACGAACGCTTAGCGCAGGTCCATGTTGTCAATCAGGCGGGTCGGGCCAACGAACGCAGCAACCAGTGCCAGCACTCGCTCCGACTCCTCAGTCGGCTCACCGAAAGTCATCGGGTCGACCAGTTCCAGGTAGTCAAGGCGTACACCCGGAGTGGAGTTGATACGCTCACGCGCACCGTCCAAATCAATCTCGTGGAAGCCACGGTTCAGCGAATTCTCACGCAGCATCGCCAGGGTGCGGGACAGCACCAGGGCAGACTCGCGCTCCTCATCCGACAGGTAGCCGTTACGCGAAGACAGCGCCAGGCCGTTATCGTCGCGAACAATCGACACAGGGCGCATGGTCACGTCGTGGTTGAAATCGCGCACCATACGCTGAATCAGGATGTACTGCTGAGCGTCCTTCTGACCGAAGTACGCATTCACCGGGTGGTTACCGGCTGCGGGGCGAATAATGTTGAAGAACTTATTGACCACGGTCAGCACGCCATCAAAGTGGCCCGGACGGGTCGCACCCTCAAACTTGGTGCCCAGCTCGCCGCTCGAAATGCGGATGAGCGGGTCACCGTCGGGGTACATCTCTTCAACCTCGGGGGCAAAAATAATGTCAACACCGGCGGCACCAGCCAGGGCAGCGTCTGCCTCCAGGGTGCGCGGATATGCTTCGTAATCCTCGCCGGGGCCAAACTGCAGCGGGTTCACAAAAATGGAGGCGACCACTACATCATTCTGTTCAGCGGCGCGACGCAACAGGGTTGCGTGGCCGTCGTGCAGGGCGCCCATGGTGGGCACGTAGCCCAGGGATGCGTTCTTGTACTGAACTGCGGTGCCGTTCTGCTCCGCCTCCTGGCGGGCTGCTCGGTCCAGTTCCTCCTGCGCTGCGGCAAGAGCTTCGGTGATTGCCGTGCGGAAATCCGCAATGGTGGTCACGACTCGGGGCTTCGAAGTCTCAGTCATGACGAGAACTCCTTGTTTTCGGGGGCTGAATCATCAATATCGCCGGGGTGGTTGCGGTCCGAAGACTCACCCAGCAGATCCTCAATTCGTCCCAGTTGTTCATCGTTTAACAAACCTCTATTATGCGCTCTTTTTGCGGTTGCGTGTGCCAGAGCGGCGTAAGAGTCTGTAATATCACCTGTTTTTTCATGCTCTGAGTACTCATTCAGAGCCTGAAGGTGAGCCTTCACGGTGCCTGCGTCTCCCCGTGCCACGGGCCCGGTGAGAGCGCCTTCGCCGCTGGCGAGCGCATTGTCCACGGCGGCTCGCACGAGCGGCCCCATGTAGCGTGCCGGGTCCTCAATACCGATGGAGGCAAGCATCTGCTGGGACTGACCCAGGATGGTCACGAGGTGGTTCGCGGCGTGCGCTAAGGCTGCGTGGTAGAGCGCCCGGTCAGCCTCGGCAACGTGCACGGGTTCGCCGCCCATTTCCACCACGAGTGCCTGAGCAATCGGGATGAACGGCGCGGGCCCGGTCACGGCGAAGCAGGTGCCGTTCAGGCGTTGCAGGTCCACGGACATGCCGGTAAAGGTCATGGCGGGGTGAATCGCCAAACCGATAGCGCCCAGCGCGGTCGCCGGTGCGAGAACCTCGGTGCCGTGACGGCCGGAGGTGTGCACCAGAATCTGACCGGCGGTAATACTTCCCGAAGACGCCAGGTAGGTGACAAGGCCCGGCAACTCGTCATCGGGAACCGCGAGAATCAGCAATTCGCTACGCTCAGCAATCTGCTCCACCGGCAGCAGCGGCACATCGGGAAGCAGCATCGCGGCGCGCTCCTGAGAAGCCTCAGAGACCGCGTGAACACCCACAATAGTGTGCTCGCAGGCGCGCAAAGCCGCACCGAGGACGGATCCGACCCTCCCGGCGGAAATAATTCCAATGCCCAAACGCGCAGGTTTTGAATGCTGTATCACGGCTTTAAGTATATTCTCCCTTTCACACCAACCTTTCACGCCAGCCCTGCCGTTAGTGTCACGAAGAACACCAGCGGCAGAGTGGTTTGCAGTTTTAGTGGCGGGTTAGCGCGCACCGTACCCGTTCGTGCTGTACCCGTTCGCACCGGGCGCAGAACCCAGCGCGGGCTCCGGCACGCGGTAGTAGGGCTCAATACCCTCCAACCGAACCGTCATCAACCACACCAGGTCCTCACAGACGCGCGGTGGCAAGTGCATCATGAGCGTGCGCACCGGGCCGGGTACCGTACCGAAATGCACACTCGCGCATCCGAAGGCACGCTGCAGCGGGCCCTGACCTCGGCTCACGCTCAGCACACGGCTGACCGGAACAATCGACAGCGTGCGGATAAAGAAGCCGCCACGAATCAGCAGCAGGTCACCTTGCGTATGCTCACCAATGCTCGAACGTGCCGCATCAGAATCAATGCGGGTGGTCGCCCGCACCGAACCGGCAGTGTAACCGACCGTGGTCACGCCGTTACGCTTCCAGGTGAGCAGGTCCATCCAACGTGCCGAAGAGGGCGTCACAATCATTGCCGGAACCTGCGGCTTCTGACTCTTCAGCGAACCGTCGGCGGTATCCAGCAGCACCTGCGCCTGCGCCTCATCCAGGGCGGGTAGCAGCAGACGCAACACCATCAGCGCCTCCTGCTTGTTGCCAACTGGCAGGGCAATATTGCGGGTCACCAGCTTCTGGTTGTCGTTCTTCTCAATACCGATACCGGCAATGGTCATCTTGATGCGGTACCAGCCGAACGCACGCCACAGAATGGACTGCTCCACGGCCAGCGCCTGAATACGCTCAACCATCACGTTCTGGGTGTGCGTGCCGGTGAAACCGTACCGCAGGGTCACGCCGCCCTGACCGCCGAGGGTGATTTTGAAGTTCGCGGCACCATCAAAACGTGTCCAGAGGGCAACCACGTAACCAACCATGGGCGCGAAGGTGCCGGGCAGCATCGCCATGAAAATGAGGAACGGGTTCTCACCAGCCATGATCGCGGCGAAGACAGCGGCACCGACCATGAGGGCTACGGCGGGCACCAGCCACACCAGGTGCTCCAGCATGATGGAGGCAATCAGACGCACATTCGAGATGCGGAAAATCGGCGGCTGCGAGGGGTCAGCCGCGACCGGCATCGGTATACGAGCGCCGTGGCGGGATGCTGCGGGTTGCTGAGGTGCAGACTGCTGGGTGCCGTCCTGCTGAGTACCATCCTGCATCGGCGCACCGTAGGAGGCCTCGAACGGCTGGTGCAGCTGATCCGCATCCGGCATGCGCTCCGCAGAAATCTGCATGCTACCGGGCAGCATGTCGACCGGGCGGCCAGCCGCCTCCGAACGCAGCAGGTTAATACTCGCCATCGCGGTGTGGCGCAGAACCTCCGCCTTGCGGGCAGAAACGTACTTGATGTGCAGCGCCTCCGAAGAGCCGTCAGCCACCTCAAAACGCAGCTCCGACAGGCCCAGCAGGCGCGCCACCAGAGGACGCGAAATGTCCACGCTCTGCACGCTCTCCAGGCGAATCGTGCGGTTCTTCTTGAACAGGAAACCGCTACGGCGGTGAATCGCCAAATCGTCCAGGCTGTAGCGGGTAAACCACCAGTCAATCGAGCCGCCGACCAGAATCAGTATGAGCACGGCGAAGCCGATGAGCTGCGAGTACGTCGCGCTGAAGTAGCTGTTGTTCTCGTCAAATGCCTGCGTCAGGCGCGCACCCCACTCGTTCGGAGGGGTGGTCAGAATATTCAGGATGATGCTCTGAAAGAAGCCGAACGCCAGCAGAATAATGAACCAGAGGTTCATGATGAACGTGCGAATATCGGCACGCCACCACTTCTGCTCCTGTGGCATCTGTGAGGCAGGAGGCTGCGGTGCCTGCGGCGCGGGGTTGCTTGGGACCGGGGTACTCATTAGAGTGCCGCCATTCGCTCATCGGCGCGGCGCACCAGATCCGCGCGCAGCTCCTCCGCCACGTTCAGCGGAATACCGAACAGCACCATCGTGCCGGTGGTCGTACCCGCGGTGCGCACCGTCAGGCGGGCAACACCGCACATGCGCTCCAGCGGACCCGAATCCACATCAACATACTGGATGCGACCGTACGGCATGGAGCTCATGGAACGGAACACGATACCGCGGCGAGCCATCAGGTGATTCGACTCCAGCGCGTAGCCGAGCGCGCGAGTGCGGCGCGGAGTGGTCAGAAGCCACCACAGACCCCACAGGCCAAACACCGCGATCACCGCCAGACCGACGATGCGGAGCGCCTCCGGGCCGCCGAAGAACGCGCCCGCACAATACAGGGCAGCGCCCGCAAGAATCGGGAGCGCCAAAGCAGAAATAGTGTGAACAAAACGAACCGTCAGGTAGCTGGAGGCGGCGGGCACCCACTGCGGCTCCGGCACGGATTGCGGGGGCACAGGCTGGGAGCTTACCGGCTGAGAAGGTGCCGACTGCGGCGCGTTCGGGTAGGCGGCAGCGGGCGGAACCTGCTGACCGTACTGTGCTTGCTGTCCATACTGCGCCTGCTGGTCATACTGGGCACCAGGCTGACCGTAAGCCGCCTGCTGGTACTGCCCATACTGAGTCTGCTGAGCGGGCTGACCCTGCTGGGCGCCCTGCCCATACTGGCCATTCGGCGAATAACTATTCTGGTTAGGAGCCGACATAGGTTCCTCCCTCTCGCGGCTTGACAGCATCGGAAGAGGAGGCCGCATCCTCATCATCCTCCGGCGGAATACGACAACAATGCTGAGCCCACAGGCCAGCAATCAGCAGGGCAACACTGCCCACACAATTAACAAGAACCTCCCAAAAGACCACCGAAAAACCGCGCGTAGACACCATCGCCAGGTGGTAGCCAAGAATCGCACCGCACCAGCCCGTCAACAGGGCACCGGTCATGATGGATCCCTGCGCATACGCCACCGCACGCGCCGCAAGAATCGGACCCATATGCGGCGCCTTCTCACGCGTCTGAATGCGACGATAACGAGCCACCTGCACGCCCAGCCACACGGCACCCGCCGCAACCAGCAGGCACACCGCGCCGAGCATCCACGAAAAATTCAGCTCGCTAAAACCGGCGCCAATCATCACGGAATTCACCATAAGAGCGACAGCGGCAGCGCACACCGCCGCCACAATAATCGCCCGATAGCTCAGGGGCTTCATGGTGTTTCCTTTCGGTAGGTTCTTCTACCTTCCAGAGTGCCACATTTAAGGCTGATTAGGTACCTGCATCTCACGCATATAGCTAATAGCGTCTTCATCCGCCTCAACCAGCGTGCGGGACAGCTCCGCAACGCTCACGACCTCGCGGCTCAGCGGCGCAGGCACCTCATCCGGCCGCTCCCCCGAAGGCTTAGCACGCCGGGTGACCGTCAGGCGCGCCTGCGGGTCCATCTGCGCCCACGGCACCAGCACAAAAGCACGCTCCTGCGCCCGCGGATGCGGCAAAGTCAGCACCGGGTCCTCAGAGATCACGCCGTCATAGTCAATCACGTCAATATCGAGGGTGCGCGGGCCCCAACGTACCAGGCGCTCACGGTGATGCGCCGCCTCCACCGCGTTACACAGCTTCAGCAGCTCGTAGGCGCCCAGGTCAGTTGCCACCTCAATGACCGCGTTCACAAAATCAGGTTGCCCCGCCGGACCACCCACCGGGGCGGTACGGTACAGCCCGGAGGCGCGCACCAGCTGCACACCACCTGCCACCAGATCGGCGACGGCACGCTCTAAGGTGTCTTCGCTTTCGCCCAGGTTCGAGCCCAACGCCAGCACCGCGCGGTGTGCATATTCTGCCGTATCCGCCACTAGCGGCTGCCCTCAGCGGCACGTTCGCGGAACACGCTCACCGCCACGTTACCGAACGGCAGCTCAATCGGCGCCTGCGGCTTCGACACGGTAATCTCCA
>NZ_CALJRY010000119.1 GCF_937976295.1 uncultured Rothia sp.
CCTGGCGCAGTTCCAGGCTCATGGTGCCCGAACCGCGGGTGCGCATGAGCTCCGCTAGGCCGTGGAGAGCGCGCTCCTTGGGCAGAACGGGCAGGGTTGCCGCACCCTCAACGGGCTCGCTCAGGATGATGGATTCGGCAACCAGTTCAGCCTCGTCTTCGCTGAGCTTCTGCTCGGTTTCCTTCAACTCATCAGCGGGCAGGCCAGCGGACTCTTCACGAGCAGCAGACTCGTGCTTCTCTGCTTCCTTCTTGTCGATGCCCTCTGCGGTCAGCGCGACGCTCTGGGAGGTGCCCTTCGCGGTCTTCTCCTCAGCCTTTTCAGTCTTTACGGCAGAGGCAACGGCAGCTGCAGCAGCCACAGTGGCGGCAGTAGCGGCGAGTGCAGGAGCTGCCGAGGAGTTCTTGGCGGGCTCGTCTTCCTCAGAATCAGCACCTTCCGCCGCGAAGTCCGAAACCTTGGTAGCAGGTTCTTCTACTGCGGTTTCTTCGGCTGCGGTTTCTTCCACGGTGCTTTCTTCAACAGCGGAGGCATCGAAAATCAGCTCTGCGGTGTTCTCCTCTTCAGCGTCGAAGTCCTCAGCCTCGAGCGATTCAGAGACGGATACTTCGCGCTTCTCCTCAACGGATACAGCGGAGAGTAGCTCGGTCTCGTCCGAGACCGCGTTTTCTTCCTCAGTAAGTTCAGATGCCAGCAGCTCGGGTGCCTCGACGACAGCCTCAATCGGCTCTTCCTCAACAGCGGCAACAGGCTCTGCAGCTTCTTCTGCGCCCGCGGTAAGGTCAACGGTCTCTTCAGTTTCGAAGTCTTCAGCAGCCTCAACATTTTCGAGTGTTTCAGTAGCAGCCTCGGCAACCTCGGTAGCTTCAGCGGAGTCTGCCTCCTCAGCAACTACCTCATCAGCAGCTTCAGCGATGACCTCGCCGGAAGCGACCTCGCCGAAGGTTTCCTCTTCGCTGTCGAGGGTAATGCCCAGTCGAGCAGCGTAGGCGGCAGCCAGATCGTCCAGACCGGTGTTCTGCGCCTCGGTGACAGCGGCGCGGGTGCGGGCGGCCTTCATATCTTCAACGGTCAGAGTTTCCTCAGCATCTGCAGATGCATCCTCAGCCTCAGATGCAGAATGAGCGTTCTCAGAATTGTTATCGGTAGCTTCCACAACAGCGTCGACAACCGCAAGGTCTTCGTTACCCTCTGCCCCGTCTGCAGTATCCTCAGCGACCTCAGCATCCTCAGCAGCCGCATCTTCGGCATTCTGGGCACGCAGAGCACGCAGGTGCTCCTCAAACTGGGAGCGTGCTTCCTCTGCAACATCCTTAGGCTCCTCAACATCAGCCGAGGCTTCCTCAGCCTCGACAGATGCGCCCTCGGCTTCGGGCTCTTCCTCATCGCGCAGGAACGCGGGGGTAGCGGGCTTGAGCTCCTCAGCAACCGGAGCGGCATCTTCTTCGACGTCCTGTGCCTCAGCCACCTGTTCAACCTCAACAGGCTCCTCAGATTCCTGTGGGAAAGCACCAAGCGCAGCCAGCAGACTACGACGCTCCTGCTCCTCAGCCTGTTCCTCAGTCAGCTCATCAGCAGCGGAAGATTCTTCAACCTTCTCATCGCCGTGCAAGAGGGCACGCTTGAGATCCTCAACAGCGCGGTGCTCTTCGTTCTGCTCTTCGTCGTTGTTCTGCTGGCGTGCGCTTTCAGACTTCACGAAGCGGCGCAGGGAATCCTCCCACTGCTGCTGTTCCATAATCTTCTGGCTCAGTCGCGCGCTCTTGGGAGCGTCTTCGCTTGCCTGCTCCTCCTGCACCTTAGCAGTTTCGGCGCTCTGTTCTTCGCGCGACTGTTCATCCAACTTCTTCTTGCCGATTCCAAAGAAGCTCATTGGGTGTCCTCCTCCGGCGTGCGCCGTGTGATGATGTGCCAGCTCCTTCATCCCCCGCAGGTGTGTGGGCACGGGGTCGGGAACATGACGCGAATGTCCTCATAATCCTTTTAATTCTATCGCGTGCATAGAGTTTCACCCCGCTACTCGGTGAGAGGTAACGGGGTGAAACTTGTACATTTTTCAAGGCTTGATGCGGCTATAGAGTCGCACTTTCAAGCCTGGCTTATAAGCTTTCGAGAAGCTCTCTAGCGTGCCTCATCGCGGATGGGGTTCGCCGCCTTCGCCGCCTTCGCCAACTCAAAACGGACAGCGCGCAGGGCGGTTGCCGCCATGACGCGAATACCAATGCCGATCGCCTGCTCGCTCGGGGCGTAATCGCCCTGATGCAGATCGTAGGTGGGATCGCCCGGGGCGCGGGTACCCAGACGGAACATAGAGCCGGGAACTTCCTGCAGCATCCACGCGAAGTCTTCGCCGCCCATAGACTGCTCGACCAGCACGATGGAGTCCTCACCCAGCTCGGCGCGGGCCGCGTTCTCCAGCATGGTGGTTTCCAGATCGGTGTTCACGACCGGAGGCACGCCGCGGATATGTTCCACACGCGCCTTCACTCCGAAGGGTACGGCGACCTGCTCAATCACTTCGTCCAGCAGGTTGCCTGCCTGACGCCACACCTCAACGTCCAGGCAACGCATGGTGCCCGCCAGGTAGCCCTCGGCGGGAATAGCGTTGGGGGCAACGCCGGCGCTGACCTGGCCCCAGGCGACCAGCACGCCCGAACGCACGTCGGTACGGCGGGTCAGCACGGCGGGAACCTGCACAGCAATCTGGCTCATCGCGTAGATGAGATCCTCGGTCAGGTGCGGGCGGGACGTGTGGCCGCCGTGACCGCTCAGGTGAATCTTCACGGTGTCGGATGCGCTAGTAATCGCACCGATGCGGGTACCAATCTGCCCCAGGTCCACCTTCGGATCGCAGTGCAGGGCAAAAGCACGCGGAATGTCCTTGAGCAGACCCTGCGAAATCATCTGCACGGCACCACCGGGCAGCTGCTCCTCAGCAGGCTGGAAGAGAATACGGACGCTACGACCCAGCGGGGTCTTCTCGTTCAGCTCGTGCAGCGCCAGCGCCACACCGAGCATGACGGTCTGGTGAATGTCGTGGCCGCAGGCGTGCATCACGCCGGGTACGGTGGAGGCGTAGGGCAGGTCGGTCTGCTCAACAATGGGCAGAGCATCAATATCAGCCCTCAGGGCAATAACCGGCTTGCCAGAACCAACCTCGGCAACTAGGCCAGTTTTCAGACCGGATTCTAAAATCCTAATCTCCAAATCTTCCAAATAGCCTTTTAGAAAAGCCGTCGTTTCAAATTCCTGCCCAGACAGCTCTGGATGCTGATGAAGATAATGCCGCGTTTGCATCAGTTTATCATAAAATTTTTTCATGGCAGACTCCTTTACTCGAATACACCTATCTACCATCCAGTATAGCACAAAGCTGGACGCGGACACAAAAATAGAGAGCAAATAATCAATAATCAGCCCTCTAATTTTGCTATTATGAGATATCGCCTTCGAAAGAAATGACAATGGATTCATAAGAAAAATCACGCTCCAAGACCCAATTGCCATCTGTCTTTACAAATTTCAACTGATAATCTCGTTCTGGGGTTTGGAGCAAAGCACAGGCCGTCAAGCTCATCTCTTTAATAAGTTAATACTATGACTTTTGTACTTTACCATACTTGGCTGCACTGGTAAATACAGCTTGATACTTCTCATTACAG
>NZ_CALJRY010000120.1 GCF_937976295.1 uncultured Rothia sp.
CTTCGCCATATCTGGGGCTGTATTAGCCAGGGGCGCTAGTCGTCTTCGTGGGAAAACTCGTTGACAATCTCGGGGGTCTGCATCGCAAACTCATCGGGTTCCGCAGTCTCGGGAGAGAAATCCAGGTAGTAGTTACCCTCGGAGGTGCGGGTGATGGTGACGTAGGTGCGACCGTAATCGAGTAGCTCGCGAATACCGACCTTGGTGCCCTCGTCGAGGCCCATGCGCTTACGGATATAAGAGCCAAGCTCGGAGTTCGGGATGGTCGACATATCCTTACCGCAGCGGTCGGAACCGCTAGCAACGCGCATGATGAGGTCTTCACCGTCATCGCAGTGCACCACAATGGGAGTGTTCTTCACGGGGAAGAAATTTGAGCGCCCAATGTTCGCGGGAACCGCGAAGTAGGCTTCGTCCTTATTGGCTCGGATATCTCGCAGGCCCCAGTTAATGCCGGAACCGCAATTGTACGAAGAACCCTTACCCGCGTGACTGTAGAGATACAGCTTGATGGAGGAGAAGTCCTTCAAGCGTTCCTCACGTTCCGTTTCAGGTTCGGGGAGCGGAGGAACCGGAGGCAGAGACTTATTAGCCAGGACGTCGGAGGGCGCTTCAGGGAAGGTGAAGAGAGAATCAACCACGGGGTCGGTGCAACTCAGTGAAGCACCGAATAGCGTATCGATATAGTTCTCCGCATACTCCACAGACACCGGCACAAGAATGTTCTCCTGCTGGCATTCCGAAGCGTCTCGACCGATATTGAGGCCGTCCGTCGAAAGGTTAGCTGACCCAGCGTAAGCAATGTCGAAGGAGCCGTTCTGCGCCCAAGCGTAGAGCTTAGTGTGCACCAGGGGAGAGATGCGAGGATCCGGGTAACGAATATCCAGGTACCCGTGACTAGCCTTGACCCATCCCTTGAGGATTTTATGAGTCGTGATGCTTACCGCACCATCTCGTGCCATACCAACCAGAAGGTGAATCTTAGGCGTGGTGGAGGTGGGGGTAAACTTACTCATCTCGCCCCAATGACCAGCTTCCTTGGAACGCCGTCCGGGGGTGAAATCAGCCTGGTATAGCGCACTGAGAATGGTAGTCCGCGAGATATACCCGGTGACCGCCCACAGCTCATGCCCGGCGCAATCATCCTTCGGGTACGGCGATTGGAGAACAAGCTCGGCGAGGTTATCGCCCATGAGTGACGAATAAATTTCCATGGGAATACGTCCTTCTTTTACCTAGAAAAGAGTGCTTTCTTTCTCTGCCTCGAGCTTATCTTCCATCACCTGAATACGCTTCTCTACATCAATATTCGGCTCAATACTTTCGTAGGAGATACCTTCAAGAGTCTTGAAGAGAGCTTCGAATACGACCTGCGCACCGTCCGGGGGAACCGCCATGCCAATCTGGCGACGGACGTTCTCTTTGCTGCCGATGAACTTGTACCAGTCAGGGAACGTCTGCAGGCGCGCGCGCTCGCGGTTGGTGAGGGCACGGGGCTCTTCCCAGTGGTAGATGTGCGTTCCGCCGCCGCCGGATCCGGTGACGGTGTACGCGGGCTTACTGGGGTCCAGACGCTTATAAATCTGGCTGAGCTTAGCACCACGTACATTGAGGCGCAGTTCCTCAGGCATATCGGTAGCGTTGAAAGCGTTTTCGCCGGGCTTAATGTAGGCGAGGCGCTGCTTCACCACCTCAGACTGGCGAGTCGGTTCGTTGTTCGTTGCCCACTCGGGGATAGGCGGTTCGGTGATTGCCTGCTTTGCGGTGCGCATCATTGAAGGTTCGGGAGTGGTGGGCGCCGGAACCTTGAACGCTACACCCTTCGCGGCAATGTCATCGCGCAGACCTACGATAATGATTCGGTGTCGAGCCTGGGGAAGACCGTACTCCTCAAAGCGGTATTTATGAGCGACAACGGTGTACCCCGCACGCTGCATTTCACGCAGAATGTAGGGGAAAGCAAGACCCTCATTAGCGCCAGAAAGACCACCCACGTTTTCTGCCACAAACCATTCAGGCTCATGGCTCTTGAGTACGTTGATTCCATAGGTGTAGAGGGGACCGTAGGTACCGTCTAGACCCTTCTGCTTTCCTACAAGGCTGAAGTCGTTGCAGGGAAAACCGAAAGCAAAACCATCAATCGGGGGCAGGGCGTCGGTATCGAGCTCACGAACATCACCTACGTACACGGTCTCTTCAGACGCACCGGGGGTGTTTTCGCGGTAGGTATCTGCAGTCGTGGGGTCATAGTCATTAGCCCAGGCATGCTCAACCTTGATTTCGGGCACCTTATCGGCAGCGTTGTGTGCGCCCAGGGCAATGCCTCCGGGACCACAGAAGAGCTCACCCATTCTGTAGGTCGTAGGTGAGGATGATGTGTGCTTCTCAGCCATAAGGTTCTCCGCAAGTCATAGTGCTGTGTCATGTGCCGGTTGATGCATAGAACTACCGTCTATGCATTCAGGTTTAAACCATCTAAGAATAGCAGCCCGGGGGTCCTGCTTGCACCCTACCCCGAATAGATTTTGTCGCCTGGAGTAAAACAACCTGGCTTTAGTAGTTCTATAGTGCATCGTGATGACGAAAACCTGTGCTGACGTGTGAGAACGAGTGCTAAACTCACAGAGGAAGCTAAACAACGGCTCCTGTAATCACTCACATCTCTATTTTTCAATGAGGAGAAAAATGGCTGAGGAAATTTCCAAGCCGGAACAGCAGATTTATGACACTGCTGCGCGGGAACTCATCTCGTACGAAGACGCATGCCGCCAGGTAATTGATGGTATGGTTGCCGCGGGTATTCCGGAAGACGCAATCGTTCCCGTCTACGAGAAGGCACTTCGTAGCATTCAGGAACGTGAAGCCGCGAACGCCAAGGGCGAGTTCGATGAGGCCGCTACGGCCAAGGAAGACTACCACCACTGGTACGATGCTTCGAAGCCCGATACTGCTGGATGGAGTCACCTGCGTAGGAAGCTTACCGAGAAGATTGGCGAGGACGGCACGTCCACTATTCACCAGGAATCCGGCAAGGTTGTCGGCCTTCTTGCCGACCCCGCTACGAAGAATCTGACCCACAAGGGCCTTGTTGTCGGCTACGTGCAGTCCGGTAAGACCGCGAACTTCTCGGCGGTTATCACCAAGGCAGTTGATGAGGGTTACCGATTCATTATTGTGTTGGCAGGTATGTTTAATAACCTGCGCCGTCAGACTCAGGAACGTTTGGACGGCGATGTTGTTACCGCTCTCCAGAATGCTGGGAAGTCTGTTTTCCCTCTGACCAGTGTCAAGGGCGATATCTCTTCGGACGCCGGCCTTCTCCTCAACGCTCTGCGCACTAAAGATAGTGTTATTTTTGCGGTGGTGAAGAAGAACCCCAGCCGCTTGAAGAACCTGCTCAAGCAGCTGGAAACCGCAAACCGTGAGGGTCTGCTGGACGATGCTCCCGTGCTTATCGTAGATGATGAGTCGGATCAGGCGACCCCCAACACCGCGAAGGAAGATGAAGCGTACTCCGGTATTAACCGACTTCTCCGCCAGATTTGGGACCAGGTACAGCATGGCTCCTACGTGGCATACACTGCTACCCCCTTCGCGAATGTTCTGATGGACCCCAACGATGACGAACGCTATACCGAGTATCTAGAGCCGGTTAATCCCGAGGAATCCGAGGGGGAGACCATCGAGCGTTATCCGGGCCTGTACCCCTCCGACTTCATCTACGCTTTGGAACGCCCGAATGGCTACATTGGTGCGTCCCGTATTTTTGGTACCCCGCTGTGGGCTACTGAGGACGAAGACGGCGCGCTGAATGATGGTGTAGACGTTGATGCTGTCCGCGATATTGAGGATGGGGAAGCAGAGATTCTGCGTCCTCCTACTCGTAAGGACGGCGGGGAATACATGCCTGAGATGGTGCCCAGCCTTGAAGATGCAGTGCTGTGGTTTATGATTGCCACGGCTCTTCGTCGTCGTCGCGCTCAGAAGAAGCAGCACAGCTCGATGCTGATTCACCTTTCGCACAGGGTTGAGACCCACTTCGAAGCAGTGAAGGTGATTGAGGACTACATCTCAGCGCTGAAGGAAAACTACGGTAAGCCTGAGATTAACGATGCTATGCAGGGTCTGTACGAACGCGAAGTTGCTCGCATGCAGGCTATCCGTCCCGAAGAGATTTACCCCGAATGGGATGAGCTGAAGCTTGCTGTGGGTCAGGTTGTCCGCGAGACCAAGTGCATTGTGGACAACGGTTCCTCGGAGGAGCGTCTGGAATACAACGCAGATTCACCGGCTACCTATGTCGTTATCGGCGGTAATACTCTCGCCCGTGGTCTGACCCTTGAGGGCTTGATTAGCTCGTACTACCTCAGGGCAAGCAAGACTTACGATGCTCTTCTGCAGATGGGCCGTTGGTTTGGTTTCCGCCCCGGCTATGATGACCTGATTCGTCTGTGGACCACCAGGGACCTTCAGGACTACTACCGTCACCTTGCCGGCGTGGAAGATGAGATTCGCGAAGAAATTCGTATCGTTGGTAGCACCCCCAAGACCGTTGGTGTGAAGATTCGTACTCACCCCAAGGCGCTACAGGTTACCGCTGCCAATAAGATGCGTCATGCCAAGGCGCTCACCGTCGATTACAGCGGTAAGCTCCACCAGCTGACCCGCTTTGAGGAGAAGAACGCCGAAATCCTGAACCATAATATTCAGGTATTCGAGTCCCTTGTTAGCTCTATTTCGAGCACCCATGAGGTAGTGCAGGATAAGAACAACGGCAGCTACCTCTTCACCGGCGTGCCCGTGGATGTCGTGCTGTCTTACTTCAAGGACTTCAAGGCCCACTCCTCGCATTATGAAGCTGGCTCGAACAAGCTGGTTGAGTGGATCGAGAAGTACGCCGACCAGGACTGGAACGTTGTCGTCTACTCCGGTACCCAGAAGGATATGCCGCAGCAGAACTTTGCTGGTCTGGACATTCGTATGGCAACTCGTAGTGCGTACGACATTCCGGCTGATGACGGTATCGCGGACCTGGGTGCTCTTGCTGTGGGTGAGACTCCGATTCTGGACTTCAAGATTCTCGCTAACGCAGGAAAGCTGGAAAATGAAGACACCCTCGATGCCCTGAAGGCTGCTAGGAGCCGTGCGAAGCAGTTGCCGTTCCGTTTCGTTGAAGGTAACGTGCCGCTTCTGGTCATTTACGTGGTCAACCCCCACTCGAAGGCTAAGCCGGGCGCTCGCCGCCGTGACCTTGACGCTGCTGCACCGGTCGTCTTGCACGCTGTGGTTCTTCCCCAGGTTGCAGGTTCCGACTACAGCAACTTCATCTCGGTTGTTCCTGAGCAGGTTGAGGATCTGGCTCTTGATGAGGAAGAGCTGGATGAGAACAGTTCGATTCTGGCAGCAGTCGACAGCGATGATGAAGGCGACTACAAGGAGTAACCTCAGGTAGCTTCTTGAATGCCCAAAAGCGGGTATAGGTTTCGGGGTGGCATTGCACCGGATAATGCCACCCCGAAGCTTTATACCCTCAACAACACACACCCTACGATTCAATAGCGCCCGCAACTTCTAGAGGGCAAGGAGATAATATCGTGAGCCTTAACTGGTTCCCCCTTCCTAAAAACACTGGTTCGATATCTGCTCGAGGTGCCTCGCGTACCCTGGGTCGCCCCAATCTGAGCCCGCTTGCTTTGGTGACTCGAGAGATGGCTCAGAACTCGTGGGATGCACGCCTCGAAGGGCACATGCCGGAGTTCGGTTGCCTGGTTCGGCACGCCAATCAGGGTGTGCTGAATACCCTGAGGAATGAGGTATTTGCAGCTGGTTTTGAGATTCACAGCAAGTACACCGGTCTAGACCAGACTTTTAACCGCGGCGACGTCTACTTCTTGGAGTTCTGGGACCGCGGCACTGTCGGTCTTGATGGCCCGGACCGTCCCGATGAAGCTGTTGAGGAAGGGGAGAGCCAGAACTTTGTTAACCTCACGATGAACCTTGGTAGCGATAACAAGGGTCAAGGTAACGGTGGCTCATACGGCTTCGGTAAAACTGCTGCTTTCAATATGAGCGAGTCTCAATCTGTTATCTACTGGTCTGCTTTTAAGACTAAAACTGGCGAGATTGATTACCGACTTATTGCTGTCGCCCTCGGCAAAGAATATACGTACGGTGGTCGAAACTACACCGGTCGCCATTGGTGGGGATATGAGGGGCCAACAGTTAAGGGAACGGGTAACATTCTCCCGTTGACGGGAGAACCTGCTCGTCGACTGGGTGAGGCTATTTTCTCTCGTCACTTTACTGACGGAGAAACTGGTACCTCAATTCTTATCGTTGATGCAAAGCCTGCAGAGCTTATGGAAGTATCAGACGATGAAGGTAAGATTCCGGATGACCCGGGTCGAATTATTGAGCGCTCCCACGAAAAGATTCAAAATATCGTGATGTACCATCTTTGGCCCAAATTGGATGTTGAAGATGGAAATAAGTCTATGGACATCAGGATTAACAATAAGCCTGTCTCAATTCAGGAGCTTAAGAATAATCCTGAATATAAGGGAATTGAGCAGCTATGCTCATCTCTTATTGATGTCCGAAAAATGGCTGAGCTTCAAAGGATAAATTTTGATGCTGACCCATTTGACGGTGTTTTCTACTATAAGAGCTTTGTCTTTAAGCGAGCCAGGGATTCCTACAATATTGGATATCTAAGGATTGCTCGAGGTGCGTACGAT
Source organism: uncultured Rothia sp. (assembly GCF_937976295.1). Taxonomy (GTDB): domain Bacteria; phylum Actinomycetota; class Actinomycetes; order Actinomycetales; family Micrococcaceae; genus Rothia. The sequence continues at coordinate 6,738 of NZ_CALJRY010000120.1, forward strand.
ATTAACGCTGAAAGGTCCATCTATCCGCAAAACACTGTGTGTTTGATGCGTAATGAGGCTGAATTGGTTGTCCAGTACCGAAAGGTGAATGATCTGGATGACTCGAAGGCCACCTGGTACGGCGTGTTCAAGCCCGACCTTGAAACGGATGTCGCCTTCCGGGAAGCGGAGCCTCCCGCCCATGACGAATGGAATCCGAGCTCTCTTGACAATGCTAAGTACAAGAACATTGTTGTTTATGCTGCTTCGAATATCACTAAGAGCCTGAAGAATCTTTTTGAAACGAAGGACACTAAGCGCGATAGCGGGTCCTTGGGTTCCTTGTCGAAGATTTCTCAGAAGCTTGCTCGATTCAACCCGATTATGTCCACCGGAGGCGGTGTCGTTACTGAGCTGACGGATGAGGACGAAGGTAAGAACAAAAAGCGCCCTGGTGGCGTTGTTCGTCGTGCCTCGGTATCGATTGAATCTGCAGCAATGACTGGTGTTCACCCGCAGAACCCTGATTACGTGCAGTATTTCATTAACTTCTCCTGTAGCAGCGCTTGGAAGGCCGGTCAGCGCGTCGGCATCAAGGTCTCTATCGCAACCGGTGATGAGAGGACTCTGGAATACACGGACTCTCACGACCTTGAGCCTTCGTGGAGCGAAGGCTGGGGCCCTGACATGAACGACACCCAAAAGGCGGGCCATGTTTATGCGCAGTGGGACGGCCCTGAAGATTCCGAGGAGAACCAGGGGTCTGTGGTCATCACGCTACGTAAGGGTAAGACCTATATTTTTGAGGTGGAGGGCTAATAGCTATGGCAGGTAAGCGTGTAAAGGCATATCCTCATCTCACCCTTTTTCCGCACGAAGTGGAATGGGGCGAATGGGATATTCGTACTCAGAACGGCGAAATTGTTGACCCGGATAAGTTGCCCTCCAACTGGGATTACGATACTGATCTGGAGCTCTCCATCACCGTCAAAGTAGAGCTTGAAGGAATCCGTCGAGTACTGGGAAATGAGGAGTCTCTGCCTCGACTGATTTGTGAGGTTCAGTGTCGACCGACCCACTGGAGCGTCATTGAAGAGAGCCGAGATATTCAGCTCGATTCGGAATCATTTGTCGCGGTTGTTAGCGCCAGGATTCCTGGACGTAAGGTTGCGGGAGAACTAAAGCTCCGAGCAGCTCTAGTGGCGGGTGCCCTAAATATTGATGGGTATAACACCGATGAAACCGCCTATATTGCTGTGCAAGAGGACAGCCTGTCTTTGAGTGCTAAGGGCGCTGGTATGCCGTTCTCGCAGCTTGATTTTTCTCGAGTGCGAGAGTGGGATAAAAATGCTCCCTGGGTTGTAAGGTGTAAGGCTGATAACCCGGATGCTCTGTATTCACGATGCGTGCGAGTATTTGTGAATACGAAACACCCGGTTTGTAAGGCTTTGGTGCGAGGGGATGAAAAGGATTATGAAATTCTAGAACCCGCTATTTCTCGAGATTTCTTGGCAACTCTTGTGCGAGAAATATATATTGCTCATCTGAATGAGACTGCTTTGTATACATCTCAGAAAGAACTCACTGAAGGAAATTGCGAAGAGTTTCAAATCGTTGCTCAGAGGATTATTAAAGAAAATTTCTCAATGACAATTCCGGAACTTATTGATGCACTGAAAAGGGATTGGAATTCCGTACAGAGCAAGATTGATGGTATTACCGGGTACATGCAGAAGGGATGGAAGTAGGTATGGTTCAGCAGAACGTAGAGCCTGCCCAGCAGGATACTAGCCCTGAGACTATTCAGGTGCCTGTAGAGCAGGAAGAACAGTATCTTTACTACCGCCTGGAAGAATTTCTAGCGGGTATAGAGTTGCAGGAATGGAAAAACTCAGGGGTTCCACTACGCAATGTAGATTGTGGAGAAATCGACACGAATCTAGAGATTCTCAACATTGGCGGCAACGAGATTCCGATGCCGACTCTGAAGAACCTTCGCAAAATCATAGATGAGGAACTCGATAGCCTTAAGGCTTTCGCTGATGACCGGGATAAGTGGAAGTACGAGTATTCCCACCGTATTGGTAAAGCTCTGCACAAGAACCTGCACATGATTCGTGGTGAAGCTGAATCTATCGAGGTCTGGCAGTTTATCGGCCTGAGGGTTCTTCCCGCAGCTGCTTTTGCACGTTTTGCCCCATCGAAGGAAGTTCGACATATTGGCAACCTGCGCCGCCACGTGCTACGTCGAACCTGGTTGACTTACGACCTTCTCGGTGAGGTTATGGATGAGGGAGGCTACCTCACGGAGGATGACCTCAACCAGATTCTTGACCGAACCTCTATTTCGACGAACCGCGATTTGGCGTTGGCTCTCGCTCGAACCCTAAACTCTGTGGGTGCCCCCACCGATTATGGTTTGGAGAGGGGAGTCTCTGCCCGTGATATCAAACGTAAAATTGCGGAAGAGCTCACTGTGCGTATGGGTGTTGAAATGGTGCAGCACAAGTCGTATGAGGATATGTGCGCGCTCCTTGAAGACATCAAGAACGAGGTTATCGAGACCTTCAAGCTACAGGAGGGTATTACCGAAGAACAGGACGAAGAGACCTGGGATTATGATTCCGAAGCTGTAGAAGACTACGAGTCAGAAGACGTAGAAATCGAAGAGTCGGAAGACGTAGAGGTCGAAGAACCGGAAGACCCAGAAGACTTCGATACCGAGGCTGATGAGTACGACGAAAGCTACTACGAGGATTTCTCGGACGAAGATTCTGAAGAGGAAGAAGAGTCTGCAGATCTCGAGGCTGCGGAGGCTATCGAAGCTGAAGAGCCTGAATATGAGGAGCCTGAAGCTGAGGAATCTGAAGCTCAGGAACCTGCGGAACCTCAACCGTTCTTCGTGCCTATTAACGAATTCCGTGAGTCAAACCTCTTCAGCCCAACGCAGTACGGGTACTACGTTGATGAGGAACCAGAGGAACGCCCGTCACGTCTTCGAACTCCGCAGAGCAAGCTCAAGGCCAAGCTGGAACAAGCAAGCCCTGAGGTAACCGCGGATGAAGGAGCTCATGAGCAGGCTTCTGAAGCTAAGACTCACAGGAGCAAGCTCACGCCTCCCAAATCTAAGATGGGACAGTTCTGGGACAACATGCCCTGGAAGCGCTAAAAAGTAAGAAGCCCCCTTGTACCGGTTCACACAAGAACCGGCACAAGGGGGCTTCGCTATAAGAACGGCAGAAGCCTAGTGCTTCTTCTTCGGCTCACACGCCACGCCGTCACCGTCTCTATCTAGACCAGGGCGGTAACCCGGTTCACCACGATGCAGAGGCGCCGCGCCAGCCGCACGAGCATCAGCGCATGTTTCGTAATAAACACTCGACTGCGCCGGAGCCTGCTGAACAGGCTGTGCCGGTGCCTGCTGAGCAGGAGCCTCAGCCGCCGGAGCCTGCGCGGGCGCCTGCTGGACGGGCGCCTCCGTAGCAATCTGAGCGGGAGCTTCCTGAGCAGGAGCCTGCTGCTGCGCGGGAGCCTCAGAAACCGGAGCCGCCGGCGCCTCCGCAGAAGGTGCCTCAGCCGCCGGCGCCTGCACGGGAGCCTCAGTCGTCGGGACCGGAGACGGGGTCACCGTCGGGGAAGGAGACTCCGAAGGAGTCGCAGACGCACTCGGCGTCGGCGAAGAACTAGGCGTAGTCGAAGCAGAAGGGGACGCAGAAGTCGACGATGACGAAGCAGAGGGCTTGACCTTCGGAGCACGAGCAGACGAAGAGCAACCAGTCAGCAGCAGAGCACCCGCAAGAACACCAGCGGTCGCGGCGTGAATTTTCAACACAATATTCCTTTATAAAGTGAGTGGACAAGCGTGTTCACCGTAGAACACACACTCAAGTGTAAAGGAAAACTATCCCACCCGCAGACGCTATTGAGCCTTTCAAACATTCTGACAAGGGAAGAAGCACCAACCCGGCACGGCAAAGCCCCCCTTGTACCGGTTCACACAAGAACCGGCACGGGGCGCTTCGCTATATATTCGCTACATCTGGGGGGGGCACCAGCCGGAGGCGCTAGGGGAGTCGCGCCCCCCGCCGCTGGGATAGTTCTAGGGGGCAGCTCTCGCCAGAACCGCCGCTCAGAGTCGCCGCTAGGAGCAGTTGCCGTTCATATCGCAGGACGGACCCGCCTCCGCAGCATTGTTATCTGCCGCGTCACCCGATGCGTCCGCCAGGGGGTTCAACAACTCAACCTGATGGGTCTGTTCCCACACATGACGCAGCGCCTGCAACAGCGCCTCCGCAGGCTGCGCACCACTGACCGCCCACTTCGACTCAATCAAAAAGAACGGCACACCATTAATGCCCAGCTGGCGCGCCAACTGCTCATCAGCACGCACATCCGCCGCGTAACGGTCGCTCTTCAACACCGCCTCAACCTCGGCGGTGTCCAAACCAATCTCAGAGGCAATATCCAGAATCGACTCGTGATCCTGCACCGAACGGCCCTGCGTAAAGTACGCCTTCTTAAACGCCTCCTGCGCCGCCGACGCCAAACCCTGCTCAGACGCATACTGAATCACGCGGTGCGCATCAAACGTGTTACCGTAGCGTGCCTGCCGCCAATTGAAATCCAAACCCACCTCGCGGGCACGCTCCGCCAGCGACTCCTGGCTCGCAATCGCCTGCTCCAACGGCATCTGATACTTATCGGCAATCAGCTCCGCCAGCGAACCAGCCGGATGCTCCGTAGCCGACGGGTCCAGCTCAAAACTATGCCACACCACCTCAACCTCGTCACGGTGCTCAAAGCCGGCGAGCGCCTGCTCCAGGTTACGCTTGCCCACGTAGCAGAAGGGGCACACAATATCAGACCAAATATCAATGCGCACGGTATCTATTCCTCTCACACTCGGATGCGGCAACCGCCGCCACTATACGCTCACCCAACACCGCCACCACAGCGTTTATTCCCGCGCTAGTCTTCAAACCCCGCCGTGTGCCTCTCCGTATGCCCTGCCGAGTGCCGCCCCCCCCTTATAGAAGATGCATGGTTACGAAGCCCCGGCGGAGAAAACGCCAAAACACCAGCAGAGTTGGCGCGTTTTGCAGATTCCTGGCGCGAATTGCTGTATCACTGGCGTTTTTTGCTCCGTATAGTTGTAACCACAAGGCAACGGAAACCACCGAAAAGCTCGGCAGGATCCACGCACAAGTTTCTAATTTTCAAGGAGAACACCTCATGGCAACTGCACTCATCACCGGTTCTTACGGCGGCCTCGGCACCGAATTCGTCAACATCCACGCAGCAACCGGTGGCGACGTCATCCTGGTTGGCCGCAGCCAGAGCAAGCTCGATGCACAGGCAGCACAGGTCGAAAAGGACTACGGCGTGAAGGCATACACCATCGCCGCTGACCTCTCCACCGAAGCATCCTCCCAGCAGATCTTCGACGCATGCCAGGAGCTCGGCATCCTGCCCGACTACTTCATCAACAACGCAGGCTTCGGCGGCCAGGGCGACTTTGCCCGCGAACGCTCCATGGAAGATGACATGTCCATGATCGCCGTGAACATCGAATCTCCCACCCGCATGCTCAAGCTCTTCCTGCCCGAAATGATCAAGCGTGGCTCCGGTAAGGTCCTCAACGTCTCCTCCACCGCAGCTACCGTCCCCGGCCCGCTGCAGGCAGTCTACTACGCCACCAAGGCGTACATCACCAGCTGGTCCAACGCCCTGTGGCGTGAAGTTCAGGGCACCGGCGTGACCGTCTCCTGCCTGATGCCCGGCGCTATGGCAACCGGCTTCGCCGCAGCAGGCGGCCTGGACGACACCAAGCTCTTCGCTAACGCTGTTTCCCCGGTGCAGGTTGCGAAGGAAGGTTACGACGGCATGATCGCAGGCAAGATCAACGTTGTTTCCGGTCTGGTCGCATGGCAGAAGCCCCTTATTTCCCTCTCCCCGATGATGCCGCGCAAGGCAATGCTGAACTTCGTCTACGACCAGCAGATTGCAGGTAGCGCAAAGTAACCGGCAACCTACCGGTATCTGAAGAACCGTCCCGAACCCCGCCCCCTATGAATCGCGCCCCCGAACCCGCCGCGGCATACGCCACGCGGGAAAGATACAGGGAAGATACACCCTATGAAAACCTACATACTCGATGCCCAGTTCTCACAGCTCTTCACCGCCTTCGGCATTGACCCCGGCGAAGTGCTACGCAAAGCGGGCCTGGCAGAAGACCTCTTCAGCCGTTCAACACCCGCCCTGTCCGGACCGGACTATCTAGCTCTCATGGATGCGGTAGGGCAGTTGGCTCCCTCCGAGGACCTCGCTATCCTCCTGGCAACATCTGACGGTGTTGAGCGTTTCAGCCCGCCCATATTCGCGGCGTACTGCGCTCAAAACGGGCAGCGGTGCATCGAACGGTTAGCTCAGCATAAGCCCCTCATCGGGCCGATACGCTACCGCCTCGAAACCCTAGGGCAGGAAAGCGCCCTCTACATTGAGGCAGATGAACCCGGAACCCAACTCCCCGCATTTGTGGCAGAAGGCGAACTCGCCTTTATCCTGCACATTATCCGCTCAGCAACCAAAGAGCAGATACAGCCGCTTCGCGTGGAAAGCGTCCACCCGGTCAGCTCCTCCCTCGAGAAGCTGCTCGGTGCGCCGGTAGAAGTGACTGGCGTCAACGCCATCACCTTCAAACTCTCGGATCTGCAGATTCCCTTCATCTCCCACAACGACAGCATGTGGTCCTACTTCGAGCCGGAGCTCTCACGCAGGCTCTCGCAACTGGACGTGGACGACAGCACCTCAGCTCGAGTGCGTGCCGCCCTGGTGGAACTTCTCCCGGCAGGGGAGAACACTATCGAAGACGTAGCCCGCAAGCTCGTCACCAGCGCCCGAACCCTGCAACGGCAGCTCTCTGAAGAAGGCACCACCTTCCGCAAGCAGCTCAACCATGTGCGTCTGCTCCTTGCCAAGCAGTACCTATCCACCACGGACATGAGCATGGACTCCATCGCGTTCATGCTCGGCTACCTTGAAGCTAGTAGCTTCGTGCGCGCCTTCACCCTGTGGACAGGTACCACGCCCGCCGCATACCGTACCGAACAGCGTCACGCCTAAACCCACGCATCAGGTGCGGATACCAT
>NZ_CALJRY010000121.1 GCF_937976295.1 uncultured Rothia sp.
ACTGCATACTTTCCGTAGTAAATATATTTCCATGCCAGAATTTTTATGCACACTCCGGGGCTAGTCACGCGGCGAACTCAAAAACAGTGCTGAAAATATATAGTGTGACGCGCGGCTCTCTCTTTGAGTCAAGCTGAACCATAAGTCTCGCCTAAACCCCTCAATATCCCTCAGAAAGTGACCTGCACTCAGCGCAAACACCCCGCAAAATGCTACGGTAAGGGTGCTTTATAAACACTCTGTCACCAACTAAGCTGTCTGAGTGAATGCCCCGCAATACTGATATTGAGGGGTCTCGCCACAATGACCGAGGTGACCACACAGGAAGAAGGCACGCACCGATGCTCTCCGAGAAGTCCCGCCCCATTATTGAGGCAACGCTGCCCATCATTGCTGAGCGCATTAACGACATCACCCCCGACTTCTACCGTCGAATGTTCGCCGCCCGCCCCGACCTGATGGACGGCATGTTCTCCCGCTCCTCCCAGCTTGAAGGCACTCAGCCCCGCGCACTGGCTGGCTCCATCGCAGTATTCGCTTCCTACATTGTCGAGCACCCGGACTCCTACCCGGACGAGGTCCTCTCCCGCGTTGCACACAAGCACGCATCCCTGGGCCTGAAGGAAGAAGAGTACCCCACCGTCTACAAGTACCTCTTCGAGGCAATCGCTGCTAACCTGGGCGACCTGGCTACCCCCGAAATCGTTGAGGCATGGACCGAGGTCTACTGGCTCATGGGCAACGCCCTCATCAAGCTGGAGAAGGGCCTGTACGCCTCCCAGGCAAACGACGTCATGTTCGCACCCTTCAAGCTCGTTGACCGCAAGGAGACCGGTGAGAACGTCGTAGTTCTGACCTTCGAGCCCGCCGACGAGACCCCCATGACCGAGTCCAAGGGCGGCCAGTACATCTCCATCGTCGTTCCCGCACGTGACGGTCTGCGCCAGGCACGCCAGTACACCCTGCTGCCCAGCGAAAAGAACCAGCGCCGCATCGCTGTGAAGCTCGACCCCAACGGCGAGATGACCTCCATCCTGCACGAGCTGGAAGTTGGCGCAGTCGTCGAAATCTCCAACCCCTACGGTGACCTGACTCTGGAAGGCTTTGGCGATCCCGAGGCGCCCCTGTACCTCTTCTCCGCAGGCATCGGCACCACCCCCATGCTCAGCTTCCTCTCCGAGCTGGTTGAGAAGGGCTCCGAGCGTCCCGTGACCGTGGTTCACGCAGACCGCCGCCTGGACACCTGGCCCCTGCGCGAAGAGCTCACCGAGCTCATCGGCAAGCTGCCCAACGCACGCCTCGTATCCTTCATCGAGGGCGAAGGCGGCGACTTCACCGGCCGCGTCGACGTATCCAAGCTGGATGTTCCCGCCAACGCTAACGTTTACCTCTGCGGCCCGCTGCCCTTCATGCAGGGTGTACGCTCCGCACTGGTGGAGGCAGGCGTTCCCGGCAAGAACATCAACTACGAGATCTTCGGCCCCGACCAGTGGATGCTCCACGACCAGGCACGCGAGGCGTAAAAACCGCGTAAGCCGGCTCGTCCGCTAGGTTTCTTAAACCCGGCTAGGTTCTTTCTCTGAGACAGAAGAACCTAGCCGGGTTTAGAACTTAAGAAAAAGATCCCGCCCGCAGATTGTTTCTGCGGGCGGGATATTTAGTAGCTAGCTAGTGCTTAGCCCTGGCGAACCAGAGCCAGAACCTCATCGCGGACGCGCTCCATGGTCTCAACATCCGGTGCCTCAAGGTTCAGGCGCAGGAACGGCTCGGTGTTCGAAGGACGCAGGTTAACCCACCAACCCTCTTCGGTGTTGGTGAAGGTGGTGCCGTCGGAGTCCTCAACAACCACGGGAGCGTTAGCGTAGTGTGCACGCACGCGGTCCACAGCGGCAGCCTTGTCTTCCAGCTCGGAGTTAATCTCACCGGAAGCAACGTACGGGGAGTACTTCGCGCTAATCGCAGAGAGAGGCTCCTCGCCGCCACCCAGAGCAGCCAGCACGTGCATTGCAGCGAGCATACCGGTGTCTGCGTTGAAGAAGTCCTTGAAGTAGTAGTGAGCGGAATGCTCGCCACCGAAAACGCCGTTCTCCTTGGCCATAACAGCCTTGATGAAGGAGTGGCCCACGCGGGTCTTCACTGCGCGGCCGCCCAGCTTCTCAACCAGCTCAGGAACAGCCTTCGAGGTAATCAGGTTGTAGATGATGACGGGCTCTTCGTTGCCCTCTGCCTTTGCACGAGCAATCTCGCGCTCAGCAACCAGGGCGGTCACAGCCGAAGGAGTGACGGGCTCACCCTTCTCGTCGATGACGAAGCAACGGTCAGCGTCACCGTCAAATGCCAGACCAATGTCAGCACCGTGCTCAACAACAGCCTTCTGCAGGTCAACCAGGTTAGCCGGCTCCAGCGGGTTAGCCGGGTGGTTCGGGAAGGTGCCGTCCAGCTCGAAGTACAGGGGAACGATTTCCAGGGGCAGGCCCGGCAGGATGGTGTCGCCCAGAACAGCGGGAGTGGTCATACCACCCATGCCGTTACCGGCGTCAACAACAACCTTCAGGGGGCGGATGGAAGACAGGTCTACCAGCTTGCGCAGGTACTCTGCGTAGGGCTTGAGGATGTCCTTCTCAGTAACGGTGCCGACCTTCTCCACCGAAGGAATCTCGCCAGCGTCCAGGTACTTCTGAGCCAGGTCACGAATGTCGAACAGGCCGGACTCGGAGGACAGCGGAACAGCGCCAGCCTTGGCCATCTTCATACCGTTGTACTCTGCGGGGTTGTGGCTAGCGGTGAAGGTAACACCGGCAGCGTTCTCAACGCCACATGCGAAGTACAGAACGTCAGTGGAGATCAGGCCGATCTTCTCAACATTTGCGCCGCGAGCGGTTGCACCCTGGGCGAATGCATCCATGAATTCGGGGGAGGAGGGGCGCATGTCGCCACCGACCAGAATGGTCTGGCCCTCCAGGCCCAGAACGTCTACGAAAGCCGCGCCAGTAGCACGAACAGTCTCTGCGGTAATGGTCTCGCCGACGATGCCACGCACGTCGTACGCTTTGAATGAGTCATGTAGATTAATAGTAGTCACGCCTTTTATTCTAGCGGTAAAGAAGTGCAACTAGCCTCTATAATGGGCAGGTAAAACCTTATAAATTCCGCTGAATGAATGGGTTTTTTATCACTTCACTTACTTCAAACAACTCACGTCGAGAGGTATTTTCCCCCATGGGTGAGATTTTTTCCCTAAAAAACCAGATTCAGAATTATGCGTGGGGTTCCCGTGAAATTCTCGGACGCATGCGCGGCGTGCCCGTCCCCACCGAGCAGCCTGAGGCTGAGGTGTGGGTTGGCGCGCATCCGGCTGCGCCCTCCCGTGCAACCGTTGATGGTACCGAGTCCCCGCTCAATGAGCTGATTGTGGAGAACCCCTCCCGCTTCCTGCGCCCGGACCGTACCTCCGATTGGTTCCCCTTCCTCTTTAAGATCCTTGCGATTGATGCGCCCCTGTCCATTCAGGTGCACCCCACCCCCGAGCAGGCGATTGCAGGTTTCGAGGATGAGCAGGCACGCGGCATCGCGATCGACGCGCCGCACCGCAACTACAAGGACCGCTACTCCAAGCCTGAAACCGTCATTGCGCTGACCCAGATGCGCGTGCTCACCGGTGTACGCACCTCCGCGCAGCTGGCAGAGCTTGCCGAGGCGTTCAAGGCCGACTGGCTGGCAGAGCGTGTGGAGCTTACCCCCAAACAGCTGCTGACCGAGATTATTCGCATGCCTGAAGAGACCGCCACCGCGGCTGTTGAGCAGCTTGTCGAGGCGGCAGCACAGCTGACCGACGCCGAGAACCCCGTCATCGCTGACGCCGCTGAGCTCGTGCAGATTGTTGCCGGCAAGTACCCCGGCGACCGCGGTCTGCTCGTCGCTTTCGTCATGAACCTGGTTCACCTGGCGCCGGGCGAATCCGCCTTCACCCCCGACGGTCAGGTGCACGCCTACGTCTCCGGTACCGCTATTGAGCTGATGAACCCCTCCGATAACGTGATGCGTGCCGGTCTGACCGCAAAGCACATCGACACCGAGGAGCTCATTAAGGTTCTGGGTGAAAGCCAGGACGCCCCGGTTATTCAGCGCCCCACCCCCGAGAATGCGCCCGTGGGCACCTACGCCATGTGGGATGAACGCATGAGCGTGACCCGCATCCGCGTTGAAGAGGGTAAGCCGCAGGAATACACCTTCGAGGGCATTAGCGCCGCGCTGAGCGTATCCGGCGAAATCACCATTCACACAGCCGACGGCAACGGCACCGAGGAATTTGTGCTGGGTGCTACCGAGTCGGTACTGCACGTGGGAGAGCCCTCGGTGGCAACCCTCAGCGGTAGCGGTGAGCTGTACATCGCTTCTTACGTCTAGTCTTACTTCTAGGCTTTATATCTAGGCATGACGTCTGGGAAACGTCTCGAGGTACTCTCTTTAGACACTTAAATCCAGACAGATAAATGGAGCGTTCAAAAAAGATTGTTCCGTGCATGACGCGCATAAAGAATCCACGTTCTTTCTTACCTTTAAATAAGGTGAGGGGGCGTGGATTTTTTATTTCCTCGATGCGCGGTGGGAGGGGCTTTTTATGTTGACCCTACAGAATGTGTTCTGAGTAACCTATAATTGGTCTTATAAATATGCGTATGCGTGTGCCTTTATGCACCTCTTCCTTAGGTACGCAGCCCCAAACCACTAGGAGAACACCGTGAAGATCATCCTCACCGTCACAGGCATCGACCACGAAGGCATCATCGCCGCCGTGACCGCAGCCCTCGCCGAGCGCAAGGTCAACGTCCTCGACGTCTCCCAGACCATCATGGGCGAATACTTCACCATGATTATGCACTGCTCCTTCGACGAAACGCAGCAGAACCTCATCGACCTGCAGGAAGCCATGGTAGGTGTCGAGCACGAACAGAAGGTACAGATTCGCATCCAGGCGGAATCCATCTTCCAGGCAATGCACACCATCTAGGGCTCCACTTATGCGCAACACCAACATTCTAGAAACCATCCGAATGATCGAGGAGCAGAAGCTCGACATTCGCACCGTCACCATGGGCATCTCCCTGCTCGACTGCGCCGATTCCGACGGCGAAGTAGCCCGCAAGAAGATCTACGACAAAATCACCAGCCGCGCCGCACACCTCGTCAGCGTCTGCGAAGATATCGAAGCTGAGCTTGGCATCCCGATCGTCAACAAGCGCATCGCCGTCACCCCCATCGCGCTGGTGGCAGGCGCCTCCAACGATGAGGACTACGTAGAATTCGCCCGCACCCTCGACGCGGCAGCCAAGGCAGTCGGCGTGAACTTCGTCGGCGGCTTCAGCGCCCTCGTCGATAAGGGCATGACCCCCGCCGACGAAAAGCTGATTCGCTCCATCCCGCGAGCGCTCGCAGAAACCGACGTGGTCTGCTCCTCCGTAGACATCGGCTCCTCCCGCGCCGGCATCAACATGAGCGCCGTCAAGCTCATGGGTGAGACCATCCGCGCCACCGCAGACCTGACTGCGGACACACACGGCTTCGGCTGCGCCAAGCTCGTCGTCTTCGCGAACGCCGTCAGCGATAACCCCTTCATGGCGGGCGCATTCCACGGTGTGCAGGAGGCAGACACCACCATCTCCGTGGGTGTCTCCGGCCCCGGCGTGGTACACCGCGCCCTGCAGAAGGTCCGCGGGGAATCCTTCGACACCTGCGCCGAAGAAATCAAGAAGGCAGCCTTCAAGATTACCCGCGTCGGTCAGCTGGTCGGTACCCTCGCCTCCGAGCGTCTGGGCGTGCCCTTCAACATTATTGACCTCTCCCTGGCACCCACCGCAGAGATTGGCGACTCGGTCGCGCACATCCTCGAAGAGATGGGCCTGGAAACCGTCGGTACCCACGGCACCGTTGCGGCACTTGCGCTACTCAACGATGCGGTGAAGAAGGGCGGCCTCATGGCATGCTCAAATGTCGGTGGCCTCTCCGGCTCCTTCATTCCAATCTCTGAGGATATCGGCATGATTGAATCCGCGGCAGCCGGCAACATCACCCTGGACAAGCTCGAAGCAATGACCGCCATCTGCTCCGTCGGCCTGGACATGGTCGCGGTCCCCGGCGACACCCCCGCCGCAACCCTCGCCGCAATGATTGCCGACGAGGCAGCGATCGGCGTGATGAACCACAAGACCACCGCGGTCCGCGTCATCCCGGCGGTCGGCCTGGGCGTAGGCGACATGGTTGAATTTGGTGGCCTGCTCGGTCGCGCACCCGTCATGCCCACCCACACCCCCAGCGCGGAGGCATTTATCGCCCGTTGCGGTCGTATTCCGTCGCCGGTTCACGGTTTCCGCAACTAAGCTTGATTCCGTAACTAAGCTCTGGGGGCGCTGAGGACCACCAGAAAACCAGCAGAAACAAGGGGAGGCACCGAAGAATTTTTCTTCGGTGCCTCCCCTTGCGCTGTATGAGCTGCTAAGAAACGTCTAATACACGAAACGGCTCATCAACGCCTCAAGCGCCAGACGCGCATTCGCGTTCGTCCGCAAGCGACGCAGAGTCAGCTCGACCGCCTGCACATCCTCCAGTAGCTGCTGGGCGGAACGGCGGGCGCAGAACGCCTCCAGAGGCTCACGCAAATGCTCATTGACCAGCGGGGCCTGAGCCGACAGCGCCACCGTCAACGCATCACGCAGAACTGTCTGAACCTGCGCCACGGAACGCAACAGCGTATCGGAGGAAACGCGCTTAGCGCGGCGCTTCTGCTGCTCCTCCAGGCGGCGAACCTGCGCTCGCAAGGAGGGCGAAACGCGCTCACCCTCGCGAATACCCAGCAGTGCCAGAAGCTCCTGGCGCTCCTGCTCATCCTTGAGAGCGGAGACAGCCTGCGCGTCCTGGTCGGCAAGGTCGGTGAGCTTCTCGGCGGCATTGAAAGCCGAAGAAATAGAACGAACATTCAGAATCAGGGAGGTAATCAACTCCCGACGAGCCATCGCCTGCTCATCGGTCGCCAAACGGTACCCCTCCTGCGCATCACCCAGAGCCAGCCGCGCTGCGCGCTGCGCCAAAGGATCCGCCACACCGTGTGCCAGCAAATACTCGTGCACCTGCGCATCGGTAGGAACCGGCAACTGCACCGGACGGCAACGCGAACGAATCGTCACCAGAACATCGGTGGGGGAGGGCGCCGTCAACAACCAAATCGTATGCGGCGGCGGCTCCTCAATCGCCTTCAACAACACATTGGAGGTACGCTCCGGCATGCGCTCAGTGTCCTCGACCAGAATCACGCGCCAGCGACCCACGGTCGGGCGGTCCTGGGCCTTCATGACCAGCTCGCGTGCCTCATCAATGCTGATGTGCGTCGCCTCGGTACTAAAGTGCGTGAAATCTGCGTGCGAACCGTTCATGACGGTCACGCAGCCCTTGCACTGACCGCATCCGCGGTTCTGCGGGTCGGGCTGTTCGCATAGCAGTGCGGCGGCGAAAACTTTTGCCGCCTCACGGTGAGGTGCACCGGTCGCACCGGTGAAAAGCCAAGCGTGCGTGGGGCGGTCGGCGGCGGCATCCATGCGTAGCTGCTGGAGCTTATCGGCAGGAATCAGCAGGCTATCCCAGAGGCTCATGAGCCCTCCTTACCGGTGCGGACCAGTTTGCGGGCGGCAAGCAGAGGCTCAATCACCTCAAGTACGCGCGTGTGTACCTCATCGATCGTGCCCACACCATCAATGATGCGGTGCGAACCGTTAGCGTCCTCGCGAGCGATCTGCTCGAACGCATCGTGAATGCGTGCCTTGAACGCCGCCCCTTCGGCCTCAATACGGTCGACGGTGCCGCGCTGGTCCATGCGCTCCTGCTCGGCGCTCAGCGGCACACTCAGCAATAGGGTCGCGTCGGGAACAAGGTCGGCGGTAGCCCAGCGGCTCAAGTCGACGATGGTTTCAACACCCAGATCACGGCCGACACCCTGGTACGCGGCGGAAGAATCAATGTAGCGGTCACTGAGCACGATGGCACCCTCAGCGAGCGCCGGGCGAATCAGCTGGGAGGCGTGAGCCGCGCGGGATGCCGCAAAAATCAGCGCCTCGGTGCGGTCGTCAATGGTGCCCTGACCTGCTTCCAGGACGAGGGCGCGCAGCTTCTCGCCGATCTCGGTGCCGCCGGGTTCGCGGGTGGTGATGACACGGTATCCGCGGGCGCTGAGCGCTTCATTCAGCAGGGCGAGCTGGGTGGTTTTGCCGGCGCCGTCGCCTCCTTCGACCACGATAAAAAGCCCGCGGCGACCGGTCGGGTCGGCGGGAAGATTCTGAGCATCGGGGGTGTAGTTGAGAGTATCCATCACCCTTAAGGGTACCGGGTCTCTTGGCAGCACCGGTGCGGTTTTGGTGATGCTTCCGCGTGGGATTGTGCGCGTATCAAGGTAAAAAACATGTAAATCCTGTGCGCTGTCACCTGTGCGGGCGTGCGTTCTGGGCGCGGGTGTGCCAGGCTTAAAGGCATGAGTGCAGATAACCACGACATGAATTACTCCGCGGAGACCTTCGTCGTCTCTGGCGGCCGCCCGGCACACGAGCATGACGCGCCGGTGAACCCTCCAATCGTTCTTTCTTCCACCTACCGCGGTGTGGACGCCGTCAATATTGAGCAGGACCGCGTGTACGCCCGCTTCTCGAACCCCACCTGGGAGGGCATGGAAGAGGTTGTGGCAAAGCTGGAGAACGCTACCCAGCCCGGTCTGCTGTTCCCCTCCGGTATGGCCGCTGTCGCTGCTGTCATCGACCTGGTGCCGGTTGGTTCCATCGTGCTGATTCCGAAGCACGCGTACATGGCGTCGGTGACCCTGTGCAAGGATTTGGAGCGCCGCGGCATCATTGAGCTCGTTCGCGTGGATATTGAAGACACCGAGAGCGTTATCGCCGCGATGGAGGATGCCGCATCCCGCACCGGCGTGACCCCGGAGACCGTGAACTACTCGGCGCCGAAGGTCCTGGCGTGGTTGGAGAGCCCCACGAACCCGATGCTTGAGGTTGCTGACCTGCCTGCCCTGCTTTCTGCGGCTCGCCGCCTGGGCATTGTGACCGCGGTGGATAACACTTTTGCAACCCCGATTCTGCAGCGTCCCCTGGATTTGGGTGCGGACGTAGTGGTTCACTCCGCTACGAAGTTCCTTGCGGGCCATTCGGATGTGCTGCTGGGTATGACTCTGACCTCGAACGAGGAGCTGTACAAGGCGATGTTGCACCACCGCATCACCAACGGCGCTATCCCCGGTCCGGTGGAGGCGTGGCTTGGTTTGCGCGGTCTGCGCACCCTGGCGCTGCGCGTGGAGCGTGCGGTGCAGAACGCGCAGGTTCTTGCGGAGCGTCTGAGTGAGCACCCTTTCGTGGCTGAGGTGCGTTACCCGGGCCTGCAGAGCCATCGCGGCCATGAGATTGCGAAGAAGCAGATGGACGGTTTCGGCGCGATTCTGTGCATCACTCTTGATACGGATGCCGCGGGTGCCCGTAACGTTGTGGAGGCGTTGAAGCTGTGGACTCCGGCAACCTCCCTGGGTGGCGTGGAGTCTCTGGTGGAGCGTCGTCGTCGCCACGGTAGCGAGCCGGATTCGATTCCGGAGTCTCTGCTGCGCCTGTCGGTGGGTATTGAAAACGTGGATGACCTATACAATGACTTGGTTGAGGCCTTTAAGGTTGTCCGCTAAGCGCTTTGCTAGGGTTGTCTAAAGAAGCTGCTGATTCAAAGGAATACTATGTCTCCTATTCTGCTGGTCTTGTATGTGACCACTCTTGTTGATACGCTGCTGGCCATCGCCGGTGCTGTGGTTGGTGTGCTGGCTTTTGTGCGTGCGTGGATGTCTCCGGCGAACGCGTACGATTTTGCCGGTAAGCGCCCGAAGAATACGTGGCTGGCTTTGACCGGTGGTTCTGCCGTGGTGTCGCTGTTTAGTGTTTTTGCTGCGGTGACGGGTAATGGTAATAATGCGCTGATTCTTCAGCTGGTTGCTGCAGTGATTAGTTGCGTGTTCCTGGCTGGTGTGTGGCCTTCGGTTGGTCGCCGCCGTTTCTAGCGTTAGCTTGTGCGCTCGCTTTGCGCGATAGCTGGTGAAGCCTCGTGCGCCCTCTGACGGGTTTATCCTGGTTGGGTGGTGTGCGGGGCTTTGCCCTTTTCTGGCGGGGTTTTGAGCCTTTCGTTCTGGTACAAAAGACCCTTATAAATTTTTGGGAGAATGCATATTTTCTAGGCTTTGAGGCATGACAAACCGGCGGGTAAATGAAAAAATAGAGGTATGACTTACAAACTAGTACTCCTGCGCCACGGCCAGTCCGAGTGGAATGAAAAGAACCTGTTCACCGGTTGGGTGGACGTTAACCTGACCGATAAGGGCCGCGCTGAGGCTAAGCGCGGCGGCGAGCTGCTGGCAGAGCGCAACATCCTCCCCGATGTTGTTCACACCTCCCTGCAGCGTCGCGCAATCAACACCGCAAACCTTGCACTGGATGCAGCAGACCGCCTGTGGATTCCCGTCAAGCGCACCTGGCGCCTGAACGAGCGTCACTACGGTGCTCTGCAGGGTAAGAACAAGTCCGAGATTCGCGAGGAATACGGCGACGAGAAGTTCATGACTTGGCGTCGTTCCTACGACGTTCCGCCGCCCCCGCTGGATGACAACGACCCCTACTCGCAGGCACACGACCCCCGCTACGCGGATGTTGAGAACGCTCCTCGCACCGAGTGCCTGAAGGACGTTCTGGGCCGTATGCTTCCCTACTGGGAGTCGGACATCAAGCCCGACCTCGCAGCAGGCAAGACCGTTCTGGTTGCTGCACACGGTAACTCCCTGCGTTCGCTGGTCAAGCACCTCGAGGGTATTTCCGATGAGGACATTGCTGGCCTGAACATCCCCACCGGTATTCCGCTGTACTACGAGCTGGACGAGAACTTCCAGCCCGTCAAGCCCGGCGAGTACCTGGATCCCGAGGCTGCTAAGGACGCTATTGCTGCCGTAGCAAACCAGGGTAAGTAGTACCTCCGGCAGGGTTTCCCCTGTCATTGTGATGAGCCGTCCACCGTTGAGGTGGGCGGCTCATTGCGTTCTCTGCAGGGTAAAGGTATCTGCGGGGTTTCTGCAGGGGGTGCCTGTCTGAGGTTTTTGCATGGGGTGCCTGCCTGAGAAGAGGGGCGTTCGCCTGAGTGCCGGGTATCGGCCACATTTATACTTATGGGGTACCCGAATGGAAGGGAAGTACATGGATGCCGGTCTGATCGCCTTTATTGCGGGCATGATAGGTCTGCTGGTGGGCGTCCTGAGCATGAACGCGGTGGCGCGTAGTGAGCGGGAGCAGGAGCGTAGCTTGGTGTCGGCGCCGGCGCTGCGTGATGGTGCCGCTCAGGTGCTTGCTGTGATTGGTCGCGCCTATCTGGTGATTGATGAGGTGGGCGGCGTGGTTCAGGCTTCTCCGGGTGCGTATGCGATGGGTCTGGTGCGTGGTCATACGGTGGCCTCTGATGAGTTGGCGGATATGATTCGCACGGTGCGCCATCGCGGTATTTTTGCGGAGCGTACTTTTGAG
Source organism: uncultured Rothia sp. (assembly GCF_937976295.1). Lineage (GTDB taxonomy): Bacteria > Actinomycetota > Actinomycetes > Actinomycetales > Micrococcaceae > Rothia. The sequence continues at coordinate 11,589 of NZ_CALJRY010000121.1, forward strand.
ATTGACCGCGGTGAGGGTGAGGCGCTGGTTTTGGATGTGCGTGTTGCTTCGCTGGGGGATGAGTACATTCTGGTGCTTGCTGATGACCGCACTGAGATTTCTCGTGTGCAACGTATGCGTAATGATTTTGTGGCGAATGTGTCGCATGAGTTGAAGACTCCGGTGGGTGCGGTGAGTCTGTTGGCTGAGGCTATTGAGCAGGCGAGTGATGATCCGGAGGCGATTGAGTATTTTGTGGGTCGTCTGCATAAGGAGACTCGCCGCCTGTCTGCGCTGGTGCGTGACATTATTGAGCTTTCGCGTCTGCAGTCGACCGATGTGATTGCGCGTGGTGGCCCGGTGTCGGTGCCTTCTTTGGTGGCTGATGCGGTGGATCGTTCGAATATTGTGGCAGAGGAGAAGGACATTCAGATTTCTACCCGCATCGAGGAGGTCCCCGAGGTGTATGGTGATGCCGAGCTGCTCGGTATTGCTGTGCAGAACGTGGTGGAGAACGCGGTGCGTTATTCGCCGGAGCATACGAAGGTGGATATTTGGGTGCACCGTGTGGCTGATCAGCTGTTGGTTGAGGTTGCTGATCAGGGCGTGGGTATTCCAGAGGACGAGCAGAAACGTATTTTTGAGCGTTTTTACCGGGTTGATCCGGCTCGTTCGCGTCAGACGGGCGGCACTGGTTTGGGTTTGAGCATTGTGAAGCATGTGATGACTCAGCACGGTGGTAGCGTGACGGTTCGGTCGATGTCGCAGGAGGGCTCGACATTTACGTTGGCGTTGCCGCTGAATGAGCCTCCGGTCGCAGTGTAGTGTTAGCGGTATAGGTTTTACGGAATCGAAGGAATTTATTGATGGCTAAAATTCTGATCGTTGAGGACGAAGAAGCCCTCTCGGATCCCCTTGCGTTTTTGCTGGGCCGTGAGGGTTTTCAGACGATTGTTGTGGACAACGGTCTGGATGCTCTGCCGGTGTTTGACCGCGAGGGCGCGGATTTGGTGCTGCTGGATGTGATGCTTCCGGGCATGTCCGGCATGGAGGTGTGCCGCAAGCTGCGTGAGGTGTCTTCGGTCCCGATTATCATGCTGACCGCTAAGGATTCTGAGCTGGATAAGGTTCTGGGTCTGGAGCTTGGCGCTGATGACTATGTGACGAAGCCGTATTCTGCGCGTGAGTTGATTGCTCGTATCCGCGCGGTGTTGCGTCGTCGTTCGGCGGAGACTGATTCTGCGACTGAGTCGGTGTTGCAGGGTGGCCCGGTGCGTATGGATATTGACCGCCATGTGGTGACGGTTAATGGTGAAGAGATTTCTATGCCGCTGAAGGAGTTTGAGCTCCTGGAGATTCTGCTGCGCAATGTGGGTCGTGTGATGACTCGTGGCCAGCTGATTGAGCGCGTGTGGGGTGCCGACTATGTGGGTGATACGAAGACCCTGGATGTGCATATTAAGCGTCTGCGTTCGAAGATTGAGCCGGATTCTTCTGCCCCGCAGTATGTGGTGACGGTTCGCGGCTTGGGCTATAAGTTCGAGGCGTAGGCGGGCTTGAGACTGATGACTTCTGCTTCTGCTGTGAATACTGCTGTGATTGTTTTGGCGGCTGGTTCGGGTACTCGTCTGGGTGAGCCGATTCCGAAGGCTGCTGTGCGTGTGCATGGTCGTACCCTGCTGGATTATGCGTTGGAGGGTGCGCTCGCTTCGGGTGTTGCTGAGCATGTGGTGGTGACTGTTCCTGCTGATTGTTCGGTGAGTTGTCCGGAGCTTTTGGAGGATGCCCGCCGCGCCGGTGCGTTGATTACTGCCGGCGGTGATACGCGTACTGCTTCGGTGGTTGCGGCGTTGGATGCTTTGAAGGATGCGCAGATTCCGGTGGATTATGTGTTGATTCATGATTGCGCTCGTGCTTTTACTCCACCGCAGGTGTATCACCGTGTGCTTGAGGGTTTGGGTTCTGAGAGCCCGCAGGGCGTTGTGCGTGCGGTGATTCCTGTGTTGCCGGTGGTGGATACGGTGAAGACCGTGGATTCTGCCGGTTTGGTGACGGGCACTCCTTCGCGTGCGCAGATGTGTGCGGTGCAGACCCCTCAGGGTTTTGAGGTGGCTGCCCTGTTGGCGGCGCATGAGCGTAGCCGTTCCCTACCTGCTGAGGAGGCTGAGTTGCTGACTGATGATGCGATGGCGATGGAGGCGGCGGGCGAGCCGGTGTTGACGGTTGCAGGGGACGCGGATGCGTTTAAGGTGACGACTCCGATGGATTTGCGGGTTGCTCGCGCGCTGTTTGG
>NZ_CALJRY010000122.1 GCF_937976295.1 uncultured Rothia sp.
CCGGGCTTCACAACCTTGCTCATCGGCTCGGTGAACCGCGGGGAGAACTGCACGAGCGCCTTACCGCGAATCTCATTCGGGTCAATGCCGTACTCGTTCATCGGCAGGTCGGGGTCGAACTCGCGGCGGCCCTCCCACAGGGCGCGTGCGGTCGAGTACACCAGGGTCGAGGCGAGCGCTCGCGCCTCATCACTGAGCAGCGGCGAGGATGCCGCCATGCCCAGGTAGCGCACGAGAATGCCGGTGAACAGGCCGCCGTCGCCGTCACCGTGAGAGATGAGGATGCGGCGGCGAGCACCGGAGAGGAACTCCACCTCTTCGGTCATGTGCTTGACGATGCCGACGATGAGGCGCTCGGCGCGTTCTGCGGGGTCCACCTCGCAGGGCACACCGGATGCGGCGAGGCTCAGCAGCGCACCCAGGGCGGTTCCCTGGTTGTAGGTGAATTCGCCGCGTTCGTATTCGTACTCGTCGCCGCGTACGTTCACGCCGTCAATATAGAGCGAACGTTCTGCATCCCAGAGGGTTTCGTTCATCCAGTCCATGAGCGCGGCGGCAGTCTTCGGGTCGCCCGCACGCACATACGCCAGAGCGGTCGGCGCGGTCGCCGCAGCATTCACAAAATCACGCTTGGACTTGCGCCAACTCATGCCACCCACCGGGGAAATGCCCTTCGCCAGCTGCTCGAAGAGAGCCGCGCCAGCATCCTGAGCGGCAACGTCGTTAGCGCCGGTCAGCTCAATGCAGAAGGAGTTCATGCGGCCCACCGCGAGGGTCAGCCACGCCATATCGTCAAAATAATCGTTCGCGAAGCGGCCGTAATTACGCACGTTAATGCCGCGCAACAGTGCGCGGGCGCGGTGTAGCTCTTCCTGGGCGGCAGTAATATCGCCCTCGCGTAGGTGACGCTGACCGGCATCAATCACACAGTCCAGCAGGTGCGCCTGCCACCAGTAATGCCAAATGCTCAGACGCTGGCTCAGCGGGCGCGGATCGGGAACCTGCACCGAACCGATGAGGGCACCGGGCACACCGAGGATGCGATGCACAAAGGTGTCGGTGACGCTGTCGGCTGCGGCAGCGGCGTGCGAGGAGGTGCGCTGAGCGTACTCGCTAATCGACTCCAGAGACTGCTCGTTGTGGGAAGACGGCTGGGAATTCATGGACCCTCTGTAGTTGCGGTGAAGTATTACGTCTGAAATTATCCCACTTTTTGCCCTCTGAGCGCCCGGATGCTGTGGGCGGGCTCTCGGGTGTGAT
>NZ_CALJRY010000123.1 GCF_937976295.1 uncultured Rothia sp.
GCACCTCGCCCCGATTCGGAGGCGATCATCAGCGCCAGCGATTCTGCGGCTTCTTCCTGTATTTCCTGCGCTTCCCGAGCTTCCTGCACGTTCTGGTTGTTCTTCTCCCCCGCGTCGAATCCGGCGGCGAATCCAGCTAGGGGCACGGTGGGGGCGGCAAGTTCCCGCATGAAGGAACGCACCTGCGCGGTGGTGATGCGTTCGGGGTCGATGACGCCGAGGGTTGCCATGTAGGCGCTGTATCGTCGCAGGTCACGCGCGTAGGAGGCGATGGTGTGTTCGCTGCTTCCTCGCTCCACACGCAGGTGGATGAGGTACTGGTCAATGGCTTTCTGTAGCGGGGTCTGTGCCTCCTGCTGGGAAGAACTCAGCACGGAGGAACCGGCAGAAGAGGGCGCACCGAGCAGACCCGCGCCGCGGGCTGTCTTGCTCGCCGTGCTTTTTGCCTGCTTCACGCTATCTCCTCTGTCGGTTCTCTTGATATTCGGGTTTGGGATAGGCAGGGCTACTCCCCCGCTCCTGTGTTCCGTATCTTAGTGGTTGCGGAAGTTCTCCGGCTTTTCGCGGCGCTGGCCCATGTAGGGGTGGAACTCCCAGCCGCCCTCGGCGGGGCGCAGGCCTTCAAAGTTGTTCTGTGCCGCCGCGTAGGTGGCGAGTACTGCCTGGATGGCGAGCGCGTTGTGTACCTTTCCGCCCAGTACCAGCTGTACTGCGTCGGCGAGAGGCACCCAGCGGTAGGTCATTTCTGCTTCCTCCTCGGTGCGTTCACTGCGTTCTTCGGCAGGCAGTTCCGAGAGGTTGCGTGCCAGGTAGACGCGGCCTGCTTCGCTGGTTGCACCGGGGCTGCTAAAGTAGTCGGTCAGAGCATTCCAGGTGCCTGCCTGCAGGTCTGCTTCTTCGGCGAGTTCACGCTGCGCAGCGACCAGGGGGTCTTCACCGTCGATGTCGAGCAGTCCGGCGGGTACTTCCCAGAGGTTCATGCGCACCGGGTGGCGGTACTGGTTGAGCATCAACAGCTCGTTGCTATCGTTGAGGACCGCTACGGCGACGGCGCCGGGCATTTCCACGACGTCGCGGGTCAGCACGGTGTTTTCGTTGAGTTCGTACTCTTCGACGGTCGTTTCGATGACGTAGCCGCTGTACTTCACGGTGCGGGTGCGGATGGTGCGTTCGGAGGGTGCATCAATAATCTGCTGGTTGTTGCTCATTCTTTCATTGTAGGTGGCTTCTTAGCCCCGCCACGTTCGGCGCGTCAGGTGCGGGTACGATTTCAAGCATGTTCAGGTTTAAACGAAAGCATCCCGCTCTCCCCTGCGCGGGGTGAGCGGGATGCTGAACGTTTGTGCCTAGAGGTTAGGCGCCGCGGCGCTCCAGTGCAGCCTTAATCAGGCCGGAGAAGAGCGGGTGCGGGCGGGTCGGGCGCGAGCGGTACTCGGGGTGTGCCTGAGTTGCCACGTAGTAGGGGTGTACCTCTGCGGGCAGTTCCACGTACTCGACCAGCGAGGAGTCCGGGGAGGTACCGGAAATGAGCAGGCCTGCTTCTTCAAGCTGTTCGCGGTACTCGTTGTTCACCTCGTAGCGGTGGCGGTGACGCTCTGCAACCTCGGTAGCACCGTATGCCTTAGCAACCTGAGAGCCGGGAACGAGGTTTGCCTTGTACAGGCCCAGGCGCATGGTGCCGCCCAGGTCGCCTGCACCTTCGACGAACTGCTTCTGCTCTTCGATGGTTGCGATGACCGGTACGGAGGTTTCCGGGTCGAACTCGGTGGAGGATGCTTCGCGCAGGCCCAGTACGTTGCGTGCGTACTCGATGACCATGGACTGCAGGCCGAGGCAGATGCCCAGGGTCGGGATCTTGTGCTCGCGTGCGTACTTGAGGGCACCAATCTTGCCGTCCAGGCCGCGGATGCCGAAGCCGCCGGGCACGAGGATTGCGTCCATGTTGCGCAGCTGGTGGTCTGCATCTTCGTCGGTTGCGCACAGGTCGGCTGCAACCCACTTGATGTTGACCTTCACGTTGTTTGCGAAGCCGCCGGCACGCAGAGCCTCGGAGACGGACAGGTATGCGTCGGGCAGGTCGATGTACTTACCGACCAGGCCAACGTTGACCTCTGCTGCGGGGCGGTGCACTGCGTCGAGCAGGCGGTCCCACTGGGTGAAGTCCGGTGCGGGAGCCTCAATGCCGAAGTAGTCGAGGATGTAGTCGTCGAGCTTCTGGCTGTGCAGGGTCTTGGGGATGTCGTAGATGCTGGGTGCGTCGGCGCAGGAAATGACTGCGTCGCTGTCCACGTCGCATGCGTTACCGATCTTGGTACGGTGCGATACGGGGACCTCACGCTCACAGCGCAGAATCAGACCGTCAGGCTGGATGCCCAGGCCGCGCAGTGCTGCGACGGAGTGCTGGGTCGGCTTGGTCTTGAGCTCGCCGGAGGGGCCGATGAAAGGCACCAGGGAGACGTGCAGGAAGAAGACGTTCTTGCGGCCAACATCGCGGCGTACCTGGCGTGCTGCTTCCATGAAGGGCAGGGACTCGATATCGCCGACGGTACCACCGATTTCGGTGATGATGATGTCGGGTGCGTTGTCAATTTCCGCTGCGTGACGCATGCGGGCCTTGATTTCGTCGGTAATGTGAGGGATAACCTGGACGGTGTCGCCGAGGTATTCGCCGCGGCGTTCCTTGGCGATGACGGAGGAGTAGACCTGGCCGGTGGTCACGTTAGCGGACTGGTCGAGGTTTTCGTCCAGGAAGCGCTCGTAGTGTCCGATGTCGAGGTCGGTTTCAGCACCGTCGTCGGTGACAAAGACTTCACCGTGCTGGAAGGGGTTCATCGTACCGGGGTCGACGTTCAGGTAGGGGTCGAACTTCTGCATGGTCACAGAGAGGCCACGTGCGCGAAGAAGCTGACCGAGGGAAGAGGCCGACAGGCCCTTACCGAGAGAAGATGCAACGCCGCCGGTCACGAAAATCTGGCGGGTTACCTTGTCGTTAGAGGACGCGTTCAGAGCGTTATTTTTTTCATTCACCACGGAATTCAAGCCTACCATTTTCTTGTCTGCTATCCAAGCAGAGGGTTTTGCCGCGAGAGGATTCTCTCAGGCGGCTTTCCCTCCCCTATTTGTCCTTATCACCACTGTAAACGGAGCCGGGGATTTATTATTCCCGCCGCGCCGTGTAGAAGCAGGTGTAGGAGCATTCTCAGAGTATCTCACATCCTCTGAGCTCCATGCGCCGCTGTTGGTCACCGGCACGGGCTGTACTGGCAACTTTCCGGGGCATGCTCGCGCGCTTCAGTCCCTTTGATGGTCTTTAGCGCGAAAGATGCCACCTTTCGGCGCTTTTGCCAGTACTTTCCATGCTTTTCGCCGCAGGTTTGCCGTCAGCTTCAGTGCCCCTGCGGCACTTCTCGACCGGCAGCCAGCAGCTCGCGGGCGTGCTCTCGCGCCGATTCTGATTGATCGTGTCCGGAGAGCATTCGCGCCAGTTCCACCACGCGTTCCTCTTCGGAAAGTACCTTGACCTTCGAGAGGGACGCGTCATCATTTTTCAGCACGAGGATGTGCTGGTCCGCGAAGGCGGCGACCTGGGGCAGGTGGGTGACCACCAGAACCTGCACGTGTCGGGCGAGCATGGCAAGGCGGCGACCGATTTCGATAGCTGCCTTACCGCCCACGCCGGAGTCCACCTCATCGAAGATGAAGGTGGGTACGGGGTCCACTTCGGCGAGCACTACCTCCAGGGCGAGCATCACGCGGGAGAGCTCACCGCCGGAGGCGCCCTTACCGAGCGGGCGCGGCACGGCGGTTCGGTGCGGCGCCAGCATGAAGGTCACGGTGTCTCGGCCGTGCACCGAGAACTTTTCAGCTTCGGCGACCTCCACGACCAGGGAGGCGTTCGGCATGGCAAGAGCAGTGAGCTCCTCGCTGACGGCATCCGCCAGTTTCTGCGCGGCGGCACGGCGCAGGGCGGTCAGCTCTTCTGCCTGGGCACCGAGCACCTTGCGTAGCTGTACCAGCTCGGTTTCCAGGGTTTCCTGTCGCTGCGGGTCATCCACCAGGGTCTCAAGACGTGCGCGGGATTCTTCGGCCCAGTCGAGCACTTCGGCAATATCAGCACCGTACTTGCGGGTGAGGGTCGCCAGCTGGGCGCGGCGAGTCTGCACCTGCGCCAGACGTTCGGGGCCTTCAACATCCAGGGAGGCCATGTAGGAGGACAGATCCGAGGAGATATCGGTGGCAAGAATCAGCAGTTCGTTGACGCGCGCCGCGAGGGAGGCAAGCTCTTCGTCAGCGTCTGCCTGCGCCTGTAGCGCGGAGCGGCTTGCATCGAGCAGGCTCATGACGCTCTGCTCGTCGCCGGTAGAGTATTCGCTACCGCTAAGCGCCGCGGAGGCGGTTGCCGACGCGATGCGTAGCGCTTCAACGTTCATGAGCTTCACCATTTCGGCTTTGAGCTCTTCTTCTTCCCCGGCCTGCGGGTTGACGGCGCTGATTTCTTCGAGGGCGCCCTGCAGGGTCTGCGCTTCGAGGGCGCGTGCGCGAGAGTTTTCGCGTACTTCCTTCAGCTCTGCGGCGGCGGCGCGGTATCGCTCGTAGTTTTCGCGGTACTTCTCAAGCAGGTTGGCGAACTCTTCACCGGCGTACAGGTCGAGGGACTGGCGCTGCTCTGCCGCTGATTTGAGGCGCAACTGATCGGACTGGCCGTGGACTGCAACAAGAGTCTGACCAATCTGAGACAGGGTTCCGATGGGCGCGGAGCAACCGCCGACGTGGGCGCGGGAGCGTCCCGAGGCGTTGACGGTGCGCGCCAGAAGTAGCTCGGAGGTCTGTTCGTCGATGTCTTCGGCGGTGCCGCCGGCTTCTTCGGCAAGCTCGAGGGCGCGGTGCCCGTGGGGCAGGCGAATCACTGCTTCGGCGAGGGCGCTCTTGGCACCGTTGCGCACGCTGGAGGCGTCGGATCGAGCACCCAGGAGCATGCCAAGGGCGGTGACGACCATGGTTTTACCTGCGCCGGTTTCGCCGGTCAGCACGGAGAATCCGGGTTCGAGGGGGAGCCTCGCATCGGTGATGATGCCGAGGTCTCGAATATGGATTTCCTCAATCACGAACGTTCATTCCTTTTCTTTAGTGCTTCTCGGTATCCTGCGGGCCGCGCCAGCCACGGATCGGAAGCTCAAATTTACGCACCAGTCGCTCCGAGAAGGGAGCCGGGTGAATACGGGCGAGCAGCACCGACTTTTCGGAGCGTCGCACCTCAATACGGGAGCCGGGGTCCAGCTCCACGGTTCGGCGACCATCGCACCAGAGCACGCCGGAGGCGCCGTTTCCGGGCATCATTTCTACCGCCAGGGTGGAGGTCGGCGCTGCTACCAGCGGGCGCGCAAAGAGCGCGTGAGCCGAGAGCGGCACCATGAGAATTGCTTCAACTTCGGGCCAGACGACCGGGCCGCCACCGGAGAAAGCGTAGGCGGTCGAGCCGGTGGGGGTTCCCATGACCACGCCGTCACAACCGAAGCTACTGAGCGGGCGGCAATCCACCTCAATAATGACTTCAATCATTTTTTCGCGGTTACCCTTTTCGACGCTCGCTTCATTCAGCGCCCAGTCGCTGTGCACTCGCTTGCCGTCGTTCCAGACTTCCACGTCGATCGCCATGCGTTCTTCAACGGTGTATTCGTTATTGACAATGCAGCGAACGGTTTCAGTCAGATCGCTCTCTTCGGATTCGGCGAGGAAGCCGACATGTCCCAGGTTCACACCGATGAGCGGAACACTGGTTCGGCGCACCATTTCGGCGGCGCGAAGAATCGAACCATCACCGCCAAGCACCACGCCGAGTTCAATATCGATAAGCGCCACGGATTCGTGAACGACCTGCACGGGGACGGGCTCGTCCCAGTTTTCGCTCAGGGTCTCCAGATCGGAGCGAGTCATGACGGGCGCGAGTCCCGCTTCGTAGAGCTGGGTGCACGCCTGTCGGGCGGCATCTCGCGCTTCTTTGCGCCCCACGTGGGCGAAGACGAGAATCTTACGGTGACGTTGCTCCACCGAGTCTTCGGAACCATAACGATCAGACTCATGGCGTTCGGAACCATGACGCGCACCCACAGCAGCTACCTGTGCGGTTGCTTCCTGCGGTGCGTGGCTTTCGTGTTCTGCCATAACGACTCTCTCCCATCGGGTGTTGAGATGGTGTATCTACACCTATCATACCGAATATGTTCTCGAAAATTTCCTAAAGCACCATATTTTTAGAAAATTATTTCGAATAGCGTACAGCTGGGTCTCTCTAAAATACTCCTGCTTAAAGTACCCACGACAAAATACCCGCGGCTAAAACGCCAGTGACTAAAACGCCTGAATAGCGCGGCAGCCTGAGAACACCCCGCCCCCAACGCGTCCTGCGTTACCGAGCGGGTTTCTCAGACTGCCTGAGCACTATTTATTTTCGGCGCATATCTATTTTCGACACCGTGTTTATTTTCGGCACCAGAGGAAGTACTCTACGTTGCCGTCCTGTCCGGGCAGCGGGCTGGGTTCCATACCCATCACGCGCAATCCGTGGCTCACCGCAGATGCCTGGACTTTTTCCACTGCTTCACGGCGGGCGGATTCTTCGTGCACTACTCCCCCGCGTCCGATGCGGTGCTTGCCGACCTCGAACTGTGGCTTGACCATGAGCACCAGGTCGCCGCCGGTTTCGGTTGCGTTCGCTAGCGCTTCCATGACCAGAGTCAGCGAGATGAATGAGAGGTCAGAAACCGTCAGTTCGACCTGCCCGCCAATGTCTTCGGGCTTCATGTAGCGAACGTTGAGTCCTTCGTACACGCCAACTCGCGGTTCTTCGCGTAGGGTGTCCACGAGCTGTCCGTGTCCTACGTCAACGGCGGCTACGTGGGATGCTCCTCGACGCAGCAGCACGTCGGTAAAGCCTCCGGTGGATGCTCCCGCGTCCAGGCAACGCTTGCCTTCCACCTCGATATCGGGGAACGCGTCGAGGGCACCGGCGAGCTTGTGGCCTGCGCGGCTGACGTATTCGGTCAGCTCGCTCTGGCGCACGTAGAGGGTATCCTCCGGGCCCACGAGCATGGACGCTTTGCGTGCAACCTTGCCGTTGACTTGCACGTCCCCTGCCGCAATGAGTTTTGCGGCGAGGGTTCGGGAGCTCACGAATCCGGCTTCGACCAGGTATTTATCGAGGCGCACGGTGTCCTTGTCTTCTTTCTGTCGTCGTCTGGTGACGAGTCATCTGGTGCCGGTGAACCCTCAGAGCATTGCTGTTCTGAGGGTTCACCGCCGCGAGCTAGGAGAGGTTTTCGAGGTCCTTCTCCAGCTGCTCACTCATCGTTTCGAGGCGCCTGACGCGCTCTACAGGGTCCATGGCGAGGGCTGCCGCCAGCTGGCGCTCGAATTCTGCGTCAAGCTCAGCGTTTTCCTCTGCCGTGCTGTTCGTGTCCGGTTCTTTAGGCACCGGGGATCCCCTGGATGTTGGGGCGTGCGCCCTGTTCGGGGTTTGCTGCCCACCATGCCGCGCAGGCTACGCGCCATGCTTCGGCTTCGCTCTCGCTGCCCGCGAATGCTTCGGTATCTTCGATCTCGGGGCCGGTCAGGCTTAGGTTTTCACCGCGAACTCGTGCCTGCCAGGTGGGGCCGGTTGCGATGACTTCGTAGCCTTCGTAGAGCACTTCAATTTCGGGGTAGGGTGCGAAGAAGTCCTCGAGGGTGCGCAGAATATAGGTCGGACGCTGGTTCGGCACGGCCTCGATGACGTCCTGGTAGGTCTGTACGCCGGTGAGGACGAGTGCGCCGTCCATCTTTGCGTTGTTGGCGCCGAGAATGTCGGTGTCCAGGCGGTCGCCCACAATCACGGGGCGGCTGGAGTTCACTGCCTGCGCTGCGGTGTGGAAGATGGGTGCTTCGGGCTTGCCCGCGACAAGCGGGGTACGGCGCGATGCAGTTGCCACGGCTGCTACGAGGGTTCCGTTGCCGGGTGCCTGGCCTCGTTCCTTGGGGATGGTCTGGTCGGTGTTGGTTGCAATCCACAGTACATCGGGGTTTGCGAGGGTGTAGGCAGCTTCCGCGAGGTCTTCCCAGCCGATCTTGGGGTCGAAGCCCTGGATGACGGCGACGGGGCCTTCTTCTTCCTTGCCTACGGTTTCGAGGCCTACTGCACGAACGCAGTCGGCAAGTGCTTCGGTGCCGGTGATGAGTACTTTGGAGCCTGCGGGTACATGCTGTGCGAGCAGTGCGGCGCCTGCCTGTGCGGAGCTGACGACTCGTTCTGCTCGGGTGTGCACGCCCAGTTCACGCAGGTGCTCTGCTACGGATTCTACGGAGCGCGATGCGTTGTTGGTGACGAAGATGACCGGTACGTTGAGTTCTTCTTCGGCGCGGTTGAGCGCTTCGGGTGCGCCTTCGATGGCGAAGGG
>NZ_CALJRY010000124.1 GCF_937976295.1 uncultured Rothia sp.
GCGGGAAAAGCGGAAATTCAGGGAAAAACTCCTGAAAAGCCGCTCTCGAATGGTGAAAATGGGGGTAAACCTAGTACTCTAGGTAGGTAGCGCTCTAAAACGCAAGGGTATTTCTGTGCCTAAAATGCGTTTTGGATCGGTTATACCGGTATAAATATCCCCGGGTAGCTACCGAGTCGAATGGCTCGGCCGGGTACGAGTAAAGTGAGGAAATCCTATGGGTTCCGTTATCAAGAAGCGCCGCAAGCGTATGTCCAAGAAGAAGCACCGCAAGCTGCTTCGTAAGACCCGCCACCAGCGCCGCAACAAGAAGTAAATAGACTTCTTTCGCCCCGCCCTCCGTATGGAGAGGCGGGGTTTTTGCGTTCCTGCAGTTTTGCGGGCGGGGTTTTGGACGCGGGGTTTTGTATTTGTAGAGCGCATGTGTGGGTCACCTGTTTGGGGTGCGGCGCGCTATCTGAGAGACTGGGATTATGACTGAAACTTCCACCATTAAAGTTCACCTCATGCGTCACGGCGAGGTGCACAACCCCGAGCGTATCGTGTACGGCCGTTTGCCCGGCTACCGTCTGTCCGATAAGGGCCAGCAGATGGTGCGTCTGAGCGCTGAGGAGTTCGCGGCTCGTGCTGAGCGCGGCGCCCGTTTCGTGCATCTGGTCTGCTCGCCGTTGCAGCGTACCCGTGAGTCTGCCGCCCCGGTTGAGGAGCTGCTGGGTCTGACCGCGCAGCCGGATGAGCGCGTCATTGAGGCGGATAACTACTTTGAGGGTCTGCACGTGAACGCGCAGGAGCTGCTGAAGAACCCGCGTCACTGGACGAAGCTGTACAACCCGGCGCGTCCCTCCTGGGGTGAGTCGTACCTGGATCAGATTCGCCGTATGGCTGCGGCTGTTCAGGATGCGGCGCGTACCGCCTACGAGCGTGGCGGCGAGGGTGCGGAGGCGATTATTGTGTCGCACCAGCTGCCGATTTGGATTACTCGCCTGGGTGTTGAGGGCCGCATGCTGCAGCATGATCCGCGTGCCCGTGAGTGCAACCTGGCATCGATTACGACCCTGGCGTTTAGCACCACTGATTTTGAGCATGAGATGCCGCATTTTGTGGGCTATTCGGAGCCTGCAGCGCCGCTGTACGGTGGCGTGATTCAGCTGCCTGGCAGCTAACAAACCCGGTAGCTAGTCTGGCATCTAAATAAACCCGGCAGCTAATCCCTGAAGCTGTTTCGAGCATAGAGAAGAGGCTGTGAGCCCATCCGTTGCGGATGCGCTCACAGCCTCTTGCTGTAAACCTTGAGGGGCGCACGAGCTCTAAGCCCGAGCTCCAAACCTAGCTGTCCTGACTAGTTCTGCCCGTTACCCTGATTCGGTGTGCCGTCCTCGGGGTCCTTACGCTCGGAATCTTTATGATCAGAGTCCTTACGCTCAGAATCCTGCGTAGTGTTCGATTCTGCCTCGCGGCTGCGGCGTTCGCGTTCTGCTTTTGCTTTGAGCCAGCGCAGGTACTCTTCATCGTCGTCAGGGGAAGAGACCGAGGGCGCCGGGGTGGAACGTCGCTGACCGAATCCGGGGCGAGGAGCGCCTGCTGCGGGCTGCGCCTTGGGACGGCCCAGGATAAGCCACATGAGCGGGCCCACCACGGGGAAGAACAGGGTGACGAGAACCCACAGCCACTTGGGCAGGGTTCGCGCCTCGTGTGCGGGGGTGCGGACGGCGTCCAAGAGCGTGTAGAGGGTCAGCCCCACGATGAGGGCGGCGCCGCCAATAATCAGCATGGCTCGAATCATAAGCACTACTATGACATACCGCCGCGTTATCGCAGAACTATGAACAGGGTGCCCGCTAGCGGCTTAACGGCGCGGCACTCCGGCGCGGCAATCGGGCGCAGATTCGTGCGTCGGCTTAGTAGCCGGTGAACACCTGAACCTCGTGGCTAATAATATCCAGCGAACCCAGCCACACGGCGAGGGCAAGAATTACGGAGTACACGAGCGCCACAATACCCGCCTGCTTGAGCACGGGAATCAGCTCGCGACCGCCGCGCGTCCACACGGTCACGCAGGAGTGGATGGTCGGGCCGACCAGCACGAAGATCAGCAGGAACCAGGGGTTCTCATCGAGCAGGAGCACGCCCAGGCCCAGCGCCAGCGCCATCTCCACGATGTAGGTGATGCGCGACCAGCGTTCGCCCAGGCGGACCGCCATGGTCAGTTTGCCCGCCTCAATGTCGGTGGGAATGTCGCGCACGTTATTTGCCATGAGCAGTGCACAGGAAATCAGACCAATGCCGATAGCACCAACCCAGCCGAGCAGGGTCAGGGTGTGTGCCTGCGTGTAGAGGGTGCCCAGGGTCGCGACCAGACCAAAGTAGACGAAGACGAACACGTCACCCAGACCCATGTAGCCGTAGGGGTGCTTGCCGCCGGTGTAGCCCCACGCCGCGAAGACGCTGGAGGCGCCAATCGCCAGGAACCACCACTGGTTCGCCAGAGCCACCAGAACAAGACCCGCAAGCATCGCTAGACCAAAGCAGGTGAAGGCGGCGTACTTGACGGAGCGGGGGCTTGCCGCACCGGAACCGACGAGGCGCAGCGGACCCACGCGGTCTTCGTCGGTACCTTTGATGCCGTCGGAGTAGTCGTTGGCGTAGTTCACGCCGACCTGCAGGAAGAACGCGACGAGGAACGCTAAGAACGCGTAGAGCGGCTTGAATTCGTTGATCTCGTAGGCGGCAGCTGAGCCTGCAATAATGGGGGCGACGGCGAGCGGCAGGGTGCGCAGGCGAGCGCCTTCAATCCATTGGGCGGCAGTTGCCACGGGGGTTCCTTCCGGGTCTAAGTGCGTATGATGCGTGGGTGTTGTGCGTGACGGGTTGTGACGGTGATGGGCAGGGCATGCGGGCGGCTGCGTGTGCGGGGTGAAAACCCGCGGATGAGCCCGCTTTAGCCCTGACGATAGTCTCTGTCCAGGATACTGTATATTTCTGCGCGGTCCGGCTTGCCGGTGCTGGTGAGCGGGAAATCCGGCAGGATGCTCAGCTGCTTGGGTGCGGCGGGTGCGCCGAGCTTTTCGGCGCAGCGGGCACGCAGCAGGGCGCAGAGTTCTTCGTTCAGGGCGGGACGATTCTCGGTAGGTGCAGCCGCGGCATCGGCAGAAGGTACCAGCGTGACCGCGGCGGCAATGGCGGTACCCCAGCGGGCATCGGGCAGACCGACTACGCAGGCTTCGCGTACGGCGGGGTGCTCTTCGAGGACGGTCGCCACGGCGCGGGCGGAGATTTTTACGCCTCCGCTGATGAGCACGTCGTCGCTACGGCCGAGCACCTGAAGCCGCGGCTCAACACTACCGAAGCTACTGGTTGCAGAGCTATTGGTAGAGTCCAGGAGGCCATAGTCGTCGGTGCGGTACCAGCGGGTGCCGTCCGCGGCGGTGAAGAAGTGCTCGGCGGTGCGGGCGGCATCGCCAATGTAGCCGCTGGCCAGGTGCGCGCCGCTGATCCAAATACGGCCCACCTGCGCCGGCTTCCCACCGGTATCAGGCACGGCGGGCATACCTTCTTCGGGTACGAGCTCCACCCGCACGCCGGGCAGAACGGAGCCGGAGTAGACGCATCCGCCGGCAGTTTCGGCACTACCGTAGGTAGTCACCGTGTTCAGCCCCAGCTCGGTGGAGGCGGCGAGCAGGTCGGCGCTGGCGGGGGCGCCTCCAAGCAGGATCCCGGTGAAGGAGCCGAGCGCCTCGTGAATCTCAGCACCCAGGGTCGGGGTGGCGTCCGCGCTTTCAAGGAGCTTATGTAGCTGGGTGGGTACCAGGGAGATAAACCGGCGTGCCGAGCTCATCTGCTCAACGGCCTGCAGGAAAACTTCGGGGCTAAAGTGCACCGGCTCGGTTACGGAGCGGGCAATGACCGGGACGGTACCGGCGAGTACGGAGCGGGCGAGCACCTGCGCGCCGGCAATATAGTGCGCGGGAAGGGCCAGGAGCCACTGCGAGGCGGCATCGGAGTTTGAGCTGAAGAAGTTCTCGGTGGCTGCCGCGCTGGCGGCAAGAGCCTGCGCCGTCAGCGCGGTGCGTTTGGGGGTTCCGGTGGATCCGGAGGTTCCCACCACCAGGGCAATAGAGCTATCCGACCCTGCGTGTTCCGCACCCGCCGTGAGCTCACCCAGCAGCTGCTCAAAAGCACCCAACATGGCGTGAGGATCGGCAGGCTGATCGGCGCGCACCTGTACCGCCTGCGGGTGCAGGGCAGCCTCCTGCGGAGCGGGGGAGGGCACGAGCCCGGGTACGGGGGTGTTGATCATGGCTAAATCCTTAGCGGCTGTTGGTAGCGGCTGCGTGCTGGCATGCGCCGAGTGTCATATACCGGGGTGTGTCATATACCGGGGAGAGAGATAGAGAGACGGCATCAAATGCGCCGGAGCCGGATTCTTAGCTGAGGGTATCAGGGGGAATCCGGCTCCGAGCCTATACATCTGAAACTACTGCGGTAGATGTACTTTCTTAGAAGTACTGCTTAGAAGTAGTAGGGGTAGTTGGACCAGTCCGGGTCACGCTTCTGCAAGAACGCGTCACGACCCTCCACAGCCTCGTCGGTCATGTACGCCATGCGGGTTGCCTCACCGGCGAAGACCTGCTGGCCGAGCATGCCGTCGTCGGGCAGGTTGAAGGCGTACTTGAGCATGCGGATTGCCTGCGGGGACTGGCGGGCAATGTGCGCCGCGTATTCCAGGCCCTTGTTCTCGAGCTCGGCGTGGGGGACTACGTCGTTGACTGCGCCCATTTCGTACATGCGCTGTGCGTCGTATTCCTTGGCGAGGAAGAAGATTTCGCGGGCGAACTTCTGACCCACCTGGCGTGCGAGCAGCGCCGAACCGTAGCCTGCGTCGAAGGAGCCGACGGTTGCGTCGGTCTGCTTGAACTTGCCGTACTCTTCGGAGGCGATGGTCAGGTCGGCAACCACGTGCAGGGAGTGGCCGCCGCCTGCAGCCCAACCGGAGACGAGGGCGATAACGACCTTGGGCATGGTGCGGATGAGGCGCTGCACTTCCAGGATGTGCAGTCGGCCTGCGCGTGCCGGGTCGATGCTTTCTGCGGTCTCACCGCTGGCGTAGTGGTAGCCGTCGCGGCCGCGGATGCGCTGGTCGCCGCCGGAGCAGAAGGCCCAGCCGCCGTCCTTGGCGGAGGGGCCGTTGCCGGTGAGCAGTACGGTGCCCACGTTGGAGGTCATGCGGGCGTGGTCGAGGGCGCGGTAGAGTTCGTCCACGGTGTGCGGGCGGAATGCGTTGCGGACCTCGGGGCGGTCGAATGCGATGCGCACGGTGGGCAGATCGCGCAGGATTTCGCCGTTTTCGTCGCGCTCAACCTGGCGGTGGTAGGTGATGTCGGTGAAGTCTTCGAAGCCTTCGACGACGCGCCAGTCGGCGGGGTTGAAGATGTCCGAGACCTTTTCGGGAAGTTGTGCAGTCATAGACCCTATTCTACGTTGCCTGAGATTCTACGTTGCCCGGGCATATAAGAAGGCCCGGACCGCGTGTGTGCGGCCCGGGCCGTAGAGGTTGGGTAAGGAACCTTACCCGGTCTCGATTATTTGTGGGCTACTTGACCTTTGCGAGCTCTACCGCGCGGTCGAACTCTTCGTCAATGACCGGGTTCTTCTTGTAGGTGACCAAGGAGACGATGATTGCGACCAGCATTGCCGAAGCGAAGCCGGGAACCATTTCGTAGAGCACGGACTTCATCGGGCTCTGGCCCCATGCGAATGCCACAACGGCACCGGTAATCATGGAGGCGAGTGCACCCTGGGTGGTCAGCTTACGCCAGTAGAGGGAGAGCAGAACGGTCGGGCCGAATGCCGAACCGAAGCCAGCCCAAGCGAATGCGACCAGCTGCAGGATGGAGCTGTTAGGGTTCCACGCCAGGGCACCAGCGACCAGCGCCACGATTGCCACGCCTGCACGACCGAGCCACAGGGACTTGGACGCGCTGAGCTTCTTCGAGGAGAAGATGCCGTAGAGGTCCTCCACCAGAGCGGAGGAGCACACGATCAGCTGCGAGGAGAGGGTGGACATAATTGCCGCCAGAACCGCCGCCAGAATCAGGCCCGCGATGAGGGGGTGGAACAGAATCTGGGCGAGGTCCAGGAAGACCGACTCAGCGGTTTCGGGGTTGGTGAGGGACGCCTCGGGGTGGCGTGCAAAGTAGGCGATACCCATGAACGCGCCGCTCAGTGCGCCGAACACGGTCAGAACCATCCAGCTGATGCCGATGCGGCGGCCGGACTTAGCGTCCGCGGGGGTGCGCATTGCCATGAATCGCACGATAATGTGCGGCTGACCGAAGTAGCCCAGACCCCACGCGAGGGACGAAACAATACCGGCGAAGGTGGTGCCTGCGAAGATGCTCAGCGCATCGGGGCGTACCTGGCTGATGGACTCAACCACGGGGCCCACGCCGCCGAGGTCAATAATGGTGACAACCGGAACGGCAATGAGCGCTGCGAGCATGAGCAGACCCTGAACCATGTCGGTGTAGGATGCGCCCATGAAGCCGCCGAAGAAGGTGTAGAACACGGTGATGCCTGCCAGCAGGAGCATACCGGTGTGGTATTCCTGACCGAAGGAGGACTTGAAGAACAGACCGCCGGACACCATACCGGAGGAGACGTAGAAGGTGAAGAACACCAGAATCACGACACCGGAGACGATGCGCAGCACGCGCTTGGTGTCATGGAGGCGGTTGCTCAGGAAGACGGGGACGGTCACGGCGTCGCCAGCTACTTCGGTGTAGCTACGCAGTCGCGGTGCCACGAACTTCCAGTTGCACCATGCGCCGATGGTCAGGCCGACGGCGAGCCAAGCCTGGGAGAGGCCGCTGAGGTAGACGGCGCCGGGCAGACCCATGAGGAGCCAACCGGACATATCGGAGGCGCCCGCTGAGAGTGCGGCGACGGTGGGGGAGAGCTGTCGCCCGCCCAGCACATAGTCGTCGAGGCTGTTGTTCTTGCTATTTGCCCATAGGCCGATTGCGATCATGGCAACAAAATAAATCGCCAGCGCGATGACCTGGTATGTACTCGCGGCCATAATGTTCCTTCTCTCCTGGTGATAGTGTGCGCCTGTGTGTATTTATGCGCTACCCCATAACTTTATGAGTGGCATAGGATACAGTCTAGGCTTTGA
>NZ_CALJRY010000125.1 GCF_937976295.1 uncultured Rothia sp.
GCGGTTCGGTGAGGAACGCGAGCGGGTAGAAGAGCAGCGCCGCAAACGGCGGGTACGTGAACGGCAGGCCGCGCGTGCGGAAGCTGTAGAGCTGCAGTCCGTCGGGGCCGTCGGCCAGGGAGACCGCGCCCAGGCGGTAGACGTAGATATCGTCGGCGGCTGCGTGGGTGACGTAGTTGAGGGCGTAGAGGGCAACCAGGATGAACACCAGGTGCGCCCAAATATCGCCGCCGCGGAAGAAGCGTTCGCGCAGGCTGAGAACGCGCTCGGACGCTTCAGAGCGGTCAGCTACCTCGGAGCGGTCATTCGATTTCTCCACCGCGGCGAGCTCCGTATCTTGAGAAGCGGCCCGGGTGGACTCAGCGGGCTCAGCGGCCGGCACGGACCCGGTAGCCGCGGCAGCCTCGGTGGAAGCTGCGGGGGCCGAGGCCCACGGGATAGCGGGCGCTACCGCCCCGGTATTCTTTTCGGTATCTTCGGCGTTCTTCTCAGTGTTTTTCGCGTGGCTCACGCGGTTGCCTCACGAGAAGAAGCGGCACGCACAGACTCGGCGCGCCCGGTAACCAGGGCGCGGGCACCCCACCAGCCCAGGGGCGCATCGCTACGCACGGAACCGTACTGCACGGGCTCAACCTTCGCGCCACGCACCGGCGCGCTCAGGGCGGCAACAGACCAGAGCATCATCGTCACCCACAGGCAGAACGCCGGAATCGCCGACACCGCCAGCGCACCGGCGGCCAGGTGCTCCATGTCGTCCATGGAGCCGTGCATCCACGAGGCGATGCGCATCGGGGAAATGTACAGGCCCAGCACGGCAACCCAAGCGAAGCACGCGGCAGCCACGCGCAACCAGGCCGGCTGCGGGGCGAAGTAGGTGGGGAACGCATCCAGCACCAGCACGGCCGCCAGCAGGGGCAGTAGCACGTTGTGGTGCGACCAGCTAATCGGCGACAGCGCCACCATGAGCGAGGCGGTCACCGCCACCTGTGCCAGGGCCGCACCGCGGCGTTCCAGCTGGTACAGCAGGCCGGCGGTGAGCACGATGCTCACGAGCGCCAGAGCGTAGTAGACGGGCTTCGCGGCACCCTCGGACAGGCCGAAGTGCAACAGCCAACCCTGAATCGAAATGTTATCCACATAGTTCAGGCCGCCCACGCGCGAAGGATTCGTCAGCGCCGAGAACCAAAATTCCGGTGCCTCCTTGGGCATCAGAATGAAGCCCAGCGCAATCGTGGCGAAGAAGGTCGCACCCAGGGTTGCGATACCCTTCCAATCGCGGCGCACCAGCAGGATGAGGCCGAACACGAGCGGAGTGAGCTTCACGCCGCCGGCAATGCCGATCAGCACGCCGCGCGGCACGCGGGTCGCCGGACGCACAAAATCGGCCAGAATCAGCGCGGTAATGAACGGGTTGATCTGAATCAGGTCGATGGTGCGCTGCCAGGGA
>NZ_CALJRY010000126.1 GCF_937976295.1 uncultured Rothia sp.
GGCGATTTTCCCGGCGATGATATGGCTGAGGCGATGTCCCGCGTGGAGGGTGAGCTGGGCGCTCCGCATCTGCC
The DNA here is from genome assembly GCF_937976295.1 of uncultured Rothia sp. Taxonomy (GTDB): domain Bacteria; phylum Actinomycetota; class Actinomycetes; order Actinomycetales; family Micrococcaceae; genus Rothia. The sequence goes on from NZ_CALJRY010000126.1 coordinate 75, forward strand.
GTTCCTGCCGCATCTGCCGGCGCTGGGCTGGCGGAGTACCCCGCTGGCACGCACCCTGGCGGTGTGCGAGGGACTTGCCTTTGACGGTGCCTCGTTTGGTTGGCGCATGGTGCATAGCGGCGGCAGGGGAGCACGCGAGTCTGCCCTGGCTCAGGACCGTCTGCTCTCGGACATCAATCTTCTAGCTGATCGCGTGGGCGCGCAGAAGAAACGTTTCGGCTCAGGACAGGCCCCGGTGTATAAGATTCAGCTGATCGGTCCGCTGACTCTTGCCGCGAGTATCTACCTGCCCGGCGGCGAGCGCGTTATCAGTGATGTGGGGGCGAGCCGCGACCTGCTGGAATCGTTCTTGGAAGGCCTGGAGCGTTGGGCTGAGTCTCTGCGTGAGGCTCTGCAGGCTCCGCAGGCGCTGATTGCCGTGCAACTGGACGAGTCGGAGTTTCAGCGTCTGATGGAGGGGGCCATTCCTACCGTGAGTGGTTTCCGTTCTCTGCCGGCGCTGCAGCCTCACTACTATCAGCAGGTGTACCGCCGGGTGGCAGAGCGTTTTGCTGAGCTAAATCTGCAGCTCATCCTGGACGTGGACGGTACCGCGCTCAAGCCGGTGCAGGAGCTGAAGCTACTGACCCAGCCCCGTCCCGCCCTTGACGCGTTGGCACTGTTGAAAGCTATGCAGGTTGAGGGTGCCGCTCCCTGCGCTTTGCTGCTGCATCCTGATCGTGCCCGCCTCAAGGGGCCGGGCATGTTGCAGGTTCCGCCGCTGAGCGACCCTCGTTCCTGGGAGCCTGTAGCGCAGCTTCTGGAGGCGAATACTCAGCTGTGGCTGCCGGTGGTGACCTCTGCGCGGGTTCCTGATCAGGTGCGCCGCCTGTACAGTCTGTGGCGTGAGGTTGGTCTTGAACCGACGCAGTTGAGTGCGATGGGTTTGATGGCCGATGAGCGCCCGCAAACGGGGTCGGCGCCTTCTGCCTCCACCTCGGGTGCGGTGAGTGTGCTGGATGCTACGGCTTCGCTGGCTCGGGTGACAGAGTGTGCCCGTGCATTGGCTGAGTGCGCGGTATGATTAGATAATCAGCATTTTTATGTAAGTATTTACGACAAATTCTTTAGGGAGGTACTGTGAGCGCAAGCGACGCACACACCATTTTGGTGGTTGATGACGATGATGCTCTGGCGGAAATGATTGGCCTCGTGCTCGCACAAGAGGGCTTTAACGCTGTTTTCTGCGAAAATGGCAGCCGCGCTTTTGAAACTTTTATGCGCTCCACTCCCGATTTGGTGCTTTTGGATTTGATGCTTCCTGGCATGAACGGTATTGAAGTGTGCCAGCAAATTCGTCGCTCTTCTAATGTGCCGATTATTATGTTGACCGCTAAAAGCGACACTGAAGATATTGTTAAGGGTCTTGAGGCTGGCGCTGATGATTACATTGCGAAGCCTTTTAAGCACGCTGAATTGTTGGCGCGTATTCGCACTCGTCTGCGTCCGCGTGAGAGCCGCCAGCTGGTCGTGTCCATTGGCGATATTGTCATGGATATGGACGGTCGTACCGTCAAGTACCACAGCACTGAGGTTCCCATGACTCCTCTGGAGTTTGATTTGCTGGCTGCGCTGGTGCGTCACCCCGGTCAGGCGTTGAGTCGTCAGGAACTGTTGGACATGGTTTGGGGCTACACTGATGTGAGCGATTCTCTGGTGAACGTGCATGTCCAGCGTTTGCGCGCTAAGTTTGATGAGCTGGGTGCGGATCGTTTCATTCAGACGGTCCGTGGTGTTGGCTATAAGATTCCGGCCGAGCTGGTGGGATCTTCCGGTAGCTAATCGGAACCTATTCATAGGCGAAGGGATAACCTGATTGTCTGTTGCGAAGTCGAGCCATGAGCACGGCGCTTTGACGGCGGAGGCGGTAGCCTCCGCCTCTTCGCGTACCCGCACTTCCAAGCCGCGTAAGGCGCAGAAGCAGGGGAAGAGCCTGCCTCAGCGTGTTCAGCGTCTGTGGAAGGAATCTCTGCAGTTCCGTGCTTTGGCTACTGCGGGCATCATGATGTTCCTAAGCTTCTTGATGGTGGGTTGGTCCTTATCGAGTCAGATTGCGTCGAGTCTTTTTGAGAATCAGAAGTCTCAGGCGCTGGCGGAATCGGAGAGTGGTTTCCGTAACGTTCAGAGTGTGCTGGACTCCTCTGAGGCTCGTAGTGACAGTGAGATCCGCCGTAATGTGAGCCGTACCCTGACCATTCTTGACGCGGGCGGTTCGGGTAAGCGCAATTGGATTCTTGTACCTTTGGAAGGTCAAGGTAAGCAGGGTTTTATTCCCGAGCAGAGTAGTAATAATTCTTTGAATTCTTCGAGTATTCCGAATGATTTCAAAACAACTGTTCGCGATAAAGAAGGTATTTTCTGGCAGACGTCTACTGTGACTACTGTCGAAAATAATCGTGAGCGTACCTATCCGGTGCTTATTGTTGGTACACATATTTCTATTTCTCAGAATCCTAATTACGGTTTGTTCCTTGTGTACGATATGACGGATTCTTCCGCCACGATTGCGCATATTAACTTTGTTCTGTTTGGTGGTTTCTGCGCACTGCTTGCGGTGGTGCTTTCTGTGGTGTGGATTGTGACTCGTTTTGTGGTCCGCCCGATTACTCAGACCGCTATTACCGCTGAGAAGCTGGCTGCCGGTGACCTGGATCAGCGTGTGTCGGTGCACGGTGAGCATCAGGCGGCGCGTCTGGGTTATTCGTTTAACTTGATGGCTGATTCGTTGCAGGAGAAGATTGTTCAGCTGGAGCGCCTGTCGACTCTGCAGCAGCGCTTTGTGTCTGACGTGTCGCACGAGTTGCGTACTCCGCTGGCGACGGTGCGTTTGGGTACTGAGCTTCTGTATGATTCGCGTGAGGACATGGAACGACCGCTGAGCCGTACGGTGGAGCTTCTGCACGATCAGGTGGATCGTTTCCAGTCGATGCTTGCTGACCTGCTGGAAATTTCTCGTTTCGATGCCGGTAGCGCAATGCTGACCATCGACACCGAAGACTTCATGCGTGTGCTGTCGAATATTCTGCAGGAGGCTCTGCCGCACCTGGAGCGTACGAACACTAAGCTGAACGTGCATACGAGCCATGAGAGCATCATGGTGGATATGGACCGTGTGCGTATTGAGCGTGTGCTCCGTAACCTGCTGTACAACGCGATTGAGCACGGTGAATCCCGACCGATTGACGTGTACGTGGGTGCGAACGCCACGAACCTGGGCGTTGCGGTGCGTGACCACGGTATCGGTCTGTCTGAGGATGAGGCCGTTCAGGTGTTCAACCGTTTCTGGCGTGCTGATACTTCGCGTAAGCGTACCCTGGGCGGTACCGGTCTGGGCCTGTCGATTGCTGCTGAGGATGTGCGTCTGCACGGCGGCACGATTGAGGCGTGGGGCGAGAAGGGCCGCGGCGCCTGCTTCACGATGAACCTGCCGCTGGTGCAGGGTGCGCCTTTGGGTGAGTCGCCGGTCCTGGTGACCGGTGAGCCCGAGGTGAGTGCGCATCGTTCGGCAACGGCTAAGGATACGCTGCCGACTATTTCTCCCCGTGCGAATGTGGAGGATGACGCTTAGCAGTGCGCACCGACAGGCGTTATGCACAGTAGTAGCGGCAGAGTTTGAAACTGGTGGGAAGGTCCACGAATAAGTGTGGGTTTTCTTGCCGGGTATAAGTGTTCTCGGCTCTGTCCAGGTAAGGTGCTGACGTTACGCTATGAGCATTTGCGCTTATCCTTGCGTATTTGCACTGGTAAACCAGTACAATCGAGGTAGGTATGTTTTCACTCCGTTGCGGTGGCCGGTAACGTTGGATGGTGGATTCTTGTCATTGTTCGTAGAGGAAGGTTAAGACCTCCATGTCTCACAGAGCTATTGTTTCTCGACGCGCCGCGCTGTCTTTGGGTGCGGTGTCTTTGGCGACGCTCGTGAGCTCTTGTGCTGGTCTTCCCTCGAACAATCGAGTGACTCAGCACAGTAGCGGTCTGGATATGAAGAGTGTTAACACTTCTCCGGCGCGCGCGCCGGGTCCGCTGGCCGGTGCTACCCCCGAGGCAATTATTGAGGGGTTCGTGCGTGCTGGTGTGGATAGCATTGAGAATTATGCTGTGGCGCGCCAGTATTTGAGTTCTTCTTTTGCGGGTCGTTGGAATCCTATGGGTACGACTCGCGTGTACCGTAATACGGTGCAGCCTCGCAGCGACGATAGTGGAACTGCTGAGGGCACGTATCATGTGCGTTTCCAGCAGACGGCGACTGTGAATAGTCAGGGTATTACGAGCACCTTCCCGGAGGCTCAGACTGAGACT
>NZ_CALJRY010000127.1 GCF_937976295.1 uncultured Rothia sp.
GGGAGGCCGAAGAAGTTGAGGACGTGCGAGAAGAAGAATCCGGCGATGCAGCCGATGTAGAGGCTCGGGGCGAAGACTCCACCGCATCCGCCGCCGCCGTTGGTGGCCGCCGAGGCGAAGACTTTCGTGAGGAGGATGAGGCCGAGGAAGATGACGATGCCCCAATAGCCATTCTCCATGCCGAGGAAGGGGCTTTGGTCCATGAGGTGGATAAAGTCGCCGTTGAGCAGGGTCTCGATTGTATCGTAACCCTCGCCGTAGAGCGGGGGGAAGAGGAAGATGAGGATGCTGAGCATGGCCGCGCCGAGGATGAAGCGTTGCCAGCGGTGGGAAAGACTGGCGTAGATCCCTTCGACGCGCAGCATGGCGCGGGTGAAGTAGAGCGAGACGAGTCCGCAGAAGATGCCCAGCAAGAGGACGTAGGGGATGCGCTCCATGACGAACTCCTCCGTCTGCGAAAACTGGAACATGGCTTCGGTGCCGGAGAAGACGTACGACATCGTGGCGGCCGTGACGGACGAGATGAGCAGGGGCAAGACGGACGTCATCGTCAAGTCGAGCATGAGCACCTCGATGACGAAGACCAATCCGGCGATCGGGGCCTTGAAGATACCCGCCACGGCGCCCGCGGCACCACAGCCGACGAGTAGCATGAGCGTTTTCTGCTCCATGCGGAAGAGTCGGCCGAGGTTCGACCCGATGGCGGCGCCAGTGAGCACGATGGGCGCCTCGGCCCCGACCGATCCGCCGAATCCGATCGTCAGCGAACTGGCCACGAGCGAGCTCCACATGTTGTGCGGCTTGATGCGGCTCTTGCGCTGTGAGATGGCGTAGAGGATCTTGGTGACGCCGTGGCTGATGTCGTCGCGGACGACGTAATAGACGAAGAGCCCGGCCAGCAGGATGCCGATAATGGGGTAAAGCAGCAGCCAATAGTTGGCTCCCTCGCGGATGTTGGCCCAGAGTAGCTGCTGGATGGTGTGGTGTGCCTGCGCGCGGGCGTGGCGTTCGTTGCTCTTGGAGGCTTTCTTTTCCAGTTCGGCGATCTGGCGGCTGAGCTGGACGTATTCGGTGAAGTCGCCCAGGTGGCATGCCATTGCTTCGCGGTAGCCTTCTAGGGCGCTTTCGTTTTTGCGTACGCGGGAGGCGACGCCCACGACCGACTTGTCTGCCTGGAACTGTGCGAAGGAGGATTCCAGGATTTTGCGGGTGCGTTCGGCGCCGTAGGAGGCGATGAGGTTTGCCGCCATGTTGTAGGTGGGGCGGAATGAGGAGTTGAGCGGGTAGGTGCGGGTTGAGGCGAGGGTTGCTACGTGTTCTGGGGACATGCCGGGGCGCCACATGACGACCGCGTGGCCTTCGATGTCGATGCCGCGGCGGCCTGCGCGTCCGGTCAGCTGGGTGTACTCGCCGGGGGTGATGTCCACGTGGGATTCGCCGTTGTACTTGGTGAGTTTCTCTAGGATGACGGTGCGTGCGGGCATGTTGATGCCCAGTGCGAGGGTTTCGGTGGCGAAGACCAGCTTGATCAGGCCCTGCGTGAAGAGGGTTTCTACGACCTCCTTGAAGAGGGGCAGTAGGCCGGCGTGGTGCGCGGCGATACCGCGAATCAGGCCGTCACGCCATTCGTAGTAGCCGAGGGTGTTCAGGTCGCGGGTGTCCAGGTGCGCTGTTGCTTCGGCAATGTAGGCGCGGATGGTTTGCTGCTGTTCGGGGGTGGTCAGGGTGATGTCGGCGGATACGCAGTGGCTGACTGCGCCGTCGCAGCCGGCGCGGGAGAAGATAAAGCAGATAGCGGGCAGTAGGCCCTGCTTGTCGAGGGCGCGCACCATTTCCGGGCGGGTGATACGCTGCGGGCGCAGGGGCTTCTGCTCACCGCGTGCGTCAAAGTCCCGGTCGTTACTGAAACGATCGTTACTGAAACGGTCACGACGGTCCGAGCGGCCGCGCTCGCCGCTGCTGAACGTCTCATTCAGCCAGCCCTCACGGCGGTGACGGAAACGTTCACGCTTGCCGCCGTAACGGCCACGGCCAGGTGCGGAACGGAAGCCGGGGCGTAGCGCCTTCAGCTGCGGGTTCAGACGCAGACCGGCAAGTAGCGGGTTGGCGCCCGCCTCCACGGATGCGCCGCGCTGCTTAGCTTTCTGCGCCTTCTTCGCCTGCTTGCGGGAGAGCTTCTCCTCCGGCTCCTGATTCTTGCCCTGCGCGGAGTTGTCCTCGGGTACGAACAGGTCCACCACACGGTGACCGACCATCATGTGCTGCCACAGGGGTACCGGGCGGTGCTCAGAAACAATGATGTCCGTGCCGCCGCGTACCGTATCCAGCCACGCGCCGAACTCCTCAACGTTCGACACCGTAGCCGACAGGGAAATGACGTTCACATGCTCGGGAAGGTGAATAATCGCCTCTTCCCAAACCGCACCGCGGAAACGGTCCGCCAGGTAGTGCACCTCATCCATTACCACGTAGCCCAGGCCGGTCAGCGTGGTCGAGTTGGCGTAGAGCATGTTGCGCAGCACCTCGGTGGTCATCACGACCACGGGTGCTTCCGTGTTAATGCTCGTATCGCCGGTCAGCAGACCCACGTAATCCTCACCGTACGCGCGCACAAAGTCGTGGTACTTCTGATTGCTCAGCGCCTTAATGGGAGTCGTGTAGAACGCCTTCATGCCGCGGCGCAACGCCAGGTAGATACCGAACTCACCCACGATGGTCTTACCGGCACCGGTGGGCGCGGCAACGAGGACGGAGCGGTCCGCCTCCACGGCGGCACACGCCTGACGCTGAAAATCATCCAGCGGAAAATCAAGAGACGCCTCAAAAGCCCCGAGGGCGGTCTTCGCGTACGCGGCGCGTTCGCGGGATGCGGCGTAGGCGGCAGCGTAGTCGGTGCGCTCCGCCGGGGTCTGCTCGTTAGAAGCAGTAGAAGCAGTAGAAGCGTTAGAAGCGTGTGCGTTGGAGGTGTGCTGTGCGTGGTGCTTGCTCATAGTATGTCCAGTGTAACGGTTCGCCCGCTATGAGCCTCCAGAAAGCATCCTCCACGGGCACTAATCCGGTATGGGCGAACAGCGAACGCATCGGCAGCTATGGCTTTTTCGGGCGTGCGAAAGGGGCGGGGTACAGGTTCTCTGTACCCCGCCCCTTGCGGCTGTCTCGCTCACAGCGAGCTATTTAGTTAGGAAGTCTTCTCTTCCTCGAAGTAACCCATCTTCGCCAGATCTTCACTGCTGGTTGCGGTGTTCAGGCTTGCTTCATCCGCACCCTGCGCCAGCTTGGCAAGCTTGCGGTCGCGGCGCTTGTCGTTGATCATGCAGATGCCGATTGCTGCGAAGAAGAAAATCAGCAGCGGCGCCATGAGCACGAACATCATCATGATGTCACTACCGGGTGCGGTCAGCGCTGCGATCACTGCAACAAGCACGACAACCCAACGCCAAGCCTTCAAAATGGTGGTGCCGCGAATCAGGCCCAGCATGTTAATGCCGACCAGAATCACCGGGATGATGAACGCGCAGGAGAACGTAACAACGAACTTCAGGATGAAGGAGATGTACACGCCCGCGTCAATGTAGTTACTTTCGTTGACGGGGGTGAACTTCAGCAGCGCGTAGACCACGCCGGGGAGGGTGAAGTAAGAAATGGCGACACCGCAGGCAAACGCGAAAATAGATGCGCTGAGGAAGCCGAACAGATACTTCTTCTCCTTGGTGTGCAGTGCCGGCAGCAGGAATCGCAGCGCCTGGTAAAGCCAGACGGGAGAGGCGATCACCAAGCCGATGTACATACCGACCTTAAGCAGCTGGTCGAAAGGAGATGCGACGCTACCGAAGTTCAGGTTTGCTCTGCGGCCGGTTTCTGCGTTGATCTGCTGCAGGGGCGCAGAAATCATTTCGATGAAAGGCTGGTAGAGGAAGACCGTACCGATGATGGCTGCGATGATGGTTGCGATAGCCGCCTTGATGAGGCGGTCGCGGAATTCGCGCAGGTGTTCCTTGAGTTCCATGCGTGCTTCAGGATTGATTTTGCGGTTGCGCACGTCCTGGTCGGGTGTTGCCACGTGGTGTCCTCTGGGTGTCGGTGCCGTGTGTGATTCGGCTGAGGGGGTCTGGTGGGGTGTTTACGGGGTGGTGCCGCAAAACCCGTGCCGGCCGGTGGGCTGGCACGGGTTTGGAGCGTTGGGGCGTGACCGTTACTTGGTTTCGGTCTTGCCGTCCTTGCCGTTGTCTACGACCTCAGCGGTGACGACCTCTTCGCCGTCCTTCTCGCGGGGGTCCTTCTTGGAGTCGTTCTTCAGACCCTCAACTTCGGTCTTGAAGATGCGCATGGACTGGCCGAGGCTGCGTGCCATGCCGGGCAGCTTGGGTGCGCCGAAGAGCAGGACGATAAGGAGGATAACGACGATGATGGTCGCGGGGTGGCTGAAAATCTGGCCCATGGTGTGCCTTTCTGGTTAGAGCAGGTCTCCGATGTTTTGAGGTTGGCCGAGTCGATCTCGTCGGGAGACCCGTCGCTTGATCCGCTCAGACCTGCGTGTCTGCTTACCTTGTTCGTAGTTATTGTATGCCTCGGTGATGGGTGTGAATACCCCGAGGGTGGTGTCTCGCGGGAGTTTTCGGCTTGCGTTCGCTTGCGCGGCGTCGAATTGTCCCTCGATTGACTCGACCCAGGTTACGGTTTCGTCAAGGAGTGTGAAACCGCGAGTGAGTGCTTTGTAGGTGAACCATGCCAAATACAGGAGCGAGCAGATGATGAGCGCGCCCCATAGCAAAATCCAGAACCACCAAGACATGAGCACCATTATACAAGTTTTAGGTTAATGTTTTGGCCCCTTGGATGGGTTTTTAGGGTGTTTTTGCTAGTGGGTGAAGTTCTATTTTTCTGCGGGCACACTTGCGGGCGCACCACTGCGGCTACTCGCTGTGAGGATTCGCAACTGGTCAAGCAGCGCCGCGCGCAGGTGCGCGGGACCCACAAGTTCGAGGGCACCTCGGTGCGCGATGACGGTGTCGAGGATGTTCTTATCGCCAGCACCGTGGGCGTTGTTGTAGTAGTGGATACGCACGTACTGGGTGCGTGAAGCCTTCTTCACGTGGTGGGTGCTTCGACGCATGTACGTTGCGGTGAGCGTATCGAGCGGCTCACCGCTGGGAATATGCTCGGTCGGGTGAATCCGCAACTCAGCGAAGGGGTTGGTCTGAGTGCTGTGCTGCTGCGCATGCCAATGCGGGACGGTGTCACCGGTGACCGGGTGGGTGCGACCCTCACCCGCCTCGTGAATATGGTCGATGCGGGTGAGGCGGAAGTTACGCCAGAAATTGGGGGCCTTCTTCCCCGCCTCGCTGCTCTCTGCCTCGCTGTCTGTCGTTTCGCCAGCGGTTTCGTTCGCAAAAGCCTCGGGAACCTGCGCGGGTACATACTCGGGGACTTGCTCACCGCGCGCGGCATAGTAGCGTTCCTCAGCGGTACGGCACCACGCATGCAGATACATGTGGTCGCGATGCAACACCAACGCATACGGGTCCACCAGACGATCCGCGGCACGCTCAGAAGTACCGTAACCAATGGTCACGGCATTGCCGCTACTCAGGGCGGCAGTCGCCTCCTGCAACAGAGGCTCCTCCGGGGCGAAGCACAGGTGCTGCGCATAGACGGGCGCGTTCGGGTACGCGGCAGCGAGCGCCGCACGGATACTGCCTAGGCGCGCATCAGCCGGGTGCAGAATATCCGCGGCAGAGAGAGTGAAGACGAGGATGGCGAGCTCGGTGTCGGTAAGGCGCGCGTAATCCAGCAGCGTGGGCGGGGTGGCGCCGCCAAAGTCGGGCAACAGGTTAATGTAGGTGGGTTTGAGCGCGTCCGGGTCCTTGGGGTCAGAATCGAAGGGCACGCTGTCTACCTGCGCGAAAATCTCGGGGATGATGGTCTTGCCGAGTTCACGGTTCTTCTCGGTGTCCACGCTGTAGAGGGCGTTGAGCTGGTTCAACGGCATGGGCTCTTCACCGTGGGTGCTCGCCCAGCGGTCGGCACGGTGCAGACCCAGAATCAGGTCGACAAGAGCGTCAAGGACGTTATTACGGTTACGCTGGCCGATTTTGCTCCAGGTGCCGGGGTCTTCAACCGCACCACTGTGCAGGTCGGTGAGGGTGCGCAACAGCTGCTGCTGGGCGGCGTAACTATCACGCTGGCGGGTAGAAGCCTCTTCGGCATCTGACTCAGCGGGCGGCTCAATCACGCAGCTGTAACTGGTCGCCGCCACAGCGCTATCAATCGTGCCGTACGAAGGCACGGTGAAAGGCTCCGAACGCGTAGAATCGGCGCTGACCTCGGCAACAATCAGGCTCTCTTCGTAGCCCTCAATGCCCTCAAGCCAGTTCTTAGCATTGAAGGTCGCATTGATGGGGGTCGAATCAATACGTGAGAGCATCGTGAGCTTCTGAATGCGGCTAGCGCGGAACGTGTACTCCTTACGCGCCGCGCTCTCGGTGTAGTACCCGACGAAGTACCAGGTGCCGTAACGGTAACCAATACCGGCAACACTGACCTTCTCCTGCAAGCGGGTCGCACCGGCAGCCGTCTGATAGGTGAACGTGACGGTCTTACGCTCCGCATAGGCGGTGAACAGCTCATTCAGGTGCGGGTTATCGCTAAAGTAAATGCGCTGAAGGGGCTCACGGTAGGTGTACAGGCTCCTTGCGCGCTGACGTTTGCAGGTCTTCGGGTCCTGAATATTTGCGGCGGCGAGCGCCTCATCGGTGAGGTTCTCGCTGGTCAGCGCAATCTTGCGCAGGATGCGGTAGGCGTCATCCTGCAGTTCGGTGCCTTCCCAACCGCGCAGGATGGTGTTGATGAGGCGGAACTCCTCGGCGGTGGGGTTCCAGGCGGGCAGCTTGGCGGCGTTGCTGGGTTCGAGGCGGTAGCGTTCCCCCAGGTCCGTGGTTACGTGGGTGATGCGCGCGCCGGCATCACGCAGGGTCTGCTTGGCTCGCTCAAAGGCGCGTTCCTGGGACTCGCTGAGGGAGCCGTTAGCGCGCGTGCTAATGCCGAGCAGGGTCAGTAGCTCGTTGCGGCTGATGCCCTGGGTTCGGGTTGCGGTGTCGGGTGCCTCGGCGGCGGTGGCGAGGCGGTGAAGAGTCATGTAAAGCTGAGCTGCGGTGGACATGATTCCATCATACCGTGTGTGTTCCGCGGCACTTACTTAGCGTGTGGGGCGGTTCAGCGTATGGGGTGGTTCAGCGTATGGGGTGGCTTCGGGAGGAATGCGCGGGCGCACCTATAGTCCGGCACGCAAAAGCCCGGCGCCCCTCCCGCAATCGGGAGAAAGCACCGGGCTACACGTCTCTTACGCGAGAAACGCAAAAACCTTGCCGGCTAATCCTTAGCGGACGTCCAGCAGATCCACCACGAAAATCAGGGACTCGCCGGGCTTAATGACCGAACCAGCGCCGCGGTCACCATACGCCATATCTGCCGGGATCTCCAGACGACGACGGCCGCCGACCTTCATGCCGAGCAGACCCTCATCCCAACCGCGAATCACCTGACCAACGCCCACCTGGAACGGCAGCGGCTCGCCGCGGTTCCAGGACGCGTCAAACTCTTCACCGGTGGAGAACGCCACACCAACGTAGTGGGTGAGCACGCGGGAGCCGGGAACAACCTCAGCGCCCGCACCCTCGATCAGGTCGGTGATGACCAGCTCGGTGGGGGCGTCGCCCTCGGGGAAATCGATTTCGGGCTTTTCGCGGTCGAGGTTACGCTGACCGAAAGACATAGGTGTCTCCTTTGATTGGTTCGAAATACATCGAAATAGTGGGGTGCGCCCGCCGCCTACATCGCATAAGCGGCGAGCGCGGTATAAAAATGTGATGTAAAAATGTGGGCTACTGTGCGGTAGCCGAAGCCGATGCCTCCGGAGTTGCGGTCACAGAAGCCTCAGCGGTCGCAGAAGCGGTTGCCGATGCGCTCGCCTCCGCAGCAGCTGCGCTAGAAGCCGCCTGAGCACGCTGCAGGGTCTGCGGGTTCTCCTCCGCGCCCAGAATATCAACCACGAACACGAGGGGACCCGAAGGCTTGGAACCGCTGGTGTCGTTACCGTACGCCAAGTCTGCGGGGATGACCAGCAGAACACGGGAGCCGACCTTCTTACCGGTCAGGCCCTGAGTCCAGCCCTTGATAACGCCCTGCAGGGACAATCCGGTGGGAGTCTTGTCATAGTTGCCGTCGAAGACCTTACCGTCGGAGTACTGTGCGCCAATGTAGCGCACGTACACGGTGTCGGTTGCCTTGACCTCCTCGCCCTCGCCCTCAATGAGGGTCTTCGAGATGAGCTCGGTGACCTCCGGCTTATTATCGGGCAGCTTAATCTCAGCCTTGCCGGTGGACTCATCCAGAGTGAAGGACGGCAGCGACGGGTCAGCCTCAACGGCCTTACCTGTTGCGTACTTGGGCAGCTTCGTCTTCACGGTGTACACCTCAACGTTAGTTGCGGTACCGGGCGAAGCAGTCGTAGTGGTCACGCCCGCGGTGCTACGCTGCTGCAGAACGTTGGTGGTGTACGAGAAAGAACCGCCAACCTTAATGTTCTTCAGCGTGTCATACACCTGCGGTGCTGCCTTTTTTAGCTGCTCATTGACCGGCAACAGAATCGGTTCGCTGGAATAGGTGGAACCGTTAACCTTTCCGTCGGTACCGTTGAATACGGCAGCCTCAACGAGCACGAAGTCACCATCGTTGATGGATTCGCCGGTACCTTCCTCAATCACATGCGCGGAGGGGCTAGACGCGGCGAACGGAGTCGCGAAGGACGCCTCAGGTTCAGCGGTCGCGTTCTTCAAGGTGTACTGCACCTTGGACAGATCGCCGTTAGACTGTGCGCCACATGCGGACAGTGTGAGCGCGAGAACTGCCGCGCTGGTACCAAAAATAGTGAGCTTAGAGCGTTTGGTCATAGTGTTATCCTCTGGGGTTTTCTGTGAGAGTGGGGCGTGTGAGTGCCCGTGTGTCACAGAACAGTTTACAGGTATAGGTTTAGCTGTTTTATGCTACGGCACGTAGCTGTGTTTAGGCTGTGTTGCGGCAGGGGTGTTCCCGAAGGTCTACAACCCCGACCGCCGGCGGGTTTCCCCTTATCAGAGCATTTCTAGCAGTGCCGTTTAGCAGTGCTGTTTATTAGCAGGGCGGCGGGAATGCCGCCTCCTGATGCTGACGCGCCTTGCCTTCCAGCAGGCTCAGCACCTCCTCCAGCTCCTCGCTGCCGGTAGCGAACGGGTCCTTGCACACCAGCGTGTGCTGCGGGTAGGCGTTGAGCTTCAAGTGCACCCAATCCACGGTGAACTGCTCCCCCGCCGCAACCGCCGCGTTAATGAAGCGCGAGCGCTGGGTGGCGCGGGTTGCCGGCGGCTCGGTCTTCGCGGCCTCTGCGGCGCCCTCGGGCAGGATGCGCTTAACCGCACCGCGTCGAACCAGCGCGTGGAAGACACTACGCTCCGGGTCGATGTCGTGGTACGCCAAATCCAGCTGACGGATGCGGGCGCTCGCATAATCGGCAGGCTGACCGGCCGCGCGGGCGCGGGCAATATACGCATCCAGAAGCTTCTTCTTAATCGCCCAGTCAATCTCAGTATCAATGCTGCTGTAGTCGCCGGACTCGATAGCGTCCAGGGTGCGTTGCCACAGGTCCAGGGCGTATTCCACGTGACGGTGGTGTGCGCCGTACTGCTGCACGTACTGGCGTGCCGCATCCAGGTAGTGACGCTGAACGCTCAACGCAGTGTAATGCTTACCGTCCGTGGTTTCGAAGGTCGCGGTGCCGGTCAGATCGTGGCTGATAGCGCGCAGAGCCGCCGGAACAGACACAATATCCAGGCTCGTGACCGGGAAACGGTCCTCCAGCATGCGCAACACCAGGTCGGTGCTGGCAATCTTCAGCAGGGTCGTCGGCTCCGCCATATTCGAGTCGCCATTAATGACGTGCATGCGGCGGAACTTCGAAGCGTCCGCGTGCGGCTCGTCGCGGGTGTTAATGAGCGGGCGAGCGCGCGAGGTTGAGGTGGACGCCGCCTCCCAAATATGGTCGGCACGCTGCGAGAACGAATACGAGGGCACACCCGTGCTGGACGCCGGGTCGGTCGAACCGGGCACCGGGCCGCCGTTCGGGTGGGTCTTACCGGCACCGACCAGAATCTGGCGGGTCACCAGGAACGGCACGAGCTGGGCAATCAGGTCGTTGAACTGCAGTTTGCGGCTGATCAGGTAGTTCTCGTGGCTGCCGTAGGAGTTGCCCGCCGAATCCACGTTGTTCTTGAACAGGTACAGTTCACCGTCGAGGGGGCGGCCCTCCGAACCCGCGAGCAGACGCTTGCGGGCGGTACGCGCCAGGTCAGCAAAAAGCAGCTCACCGGCGCGTTCCTGCGCGAGCAGTTCGTCAATGCTGCCGCATTCGGCGGAGGCGTACTCGGGGTGCGAACCCACGTCAAGGTAGAGCCTACCGCCGTTGGGCAGGAAGACGTTCGTTGAACGCCACTGATCCAGGACGGGCTTGAAAAGGGCGGCGGCGGACTCTTCGATGCTCAGCCGACCGAGCCCGTGCGGGACGTAGCTGAGCCCGAATTCGCTTTCAATGCCGAAAATACGGTGTTCCATGATGCTGACCCGGCGTAAGGGTGTGCCGGTTACTCGCCGCCCTTCTGGACGAAGCCGGTGACGAAGTCTTCAGCGTTCTCAGCGAGCAGACCGTCGATTTCGTCGAGCAGGTCGTCGACCTCGCTCACGTCAGAAACCACGTGGGAGGCGGCGAGGGACAGTTCCTGCTCCTGCTCGGCTGCGGTAGTTTCGGTCTGCTGTGCGCTGATGCGTTCGCGGCTCATAGTTCTCTCCTCAAGGGGTTTTCGGTTGGGGACGAATAAGTTTTTAGTGGGGTCGGGTGCGGATGTAAGGGTTGGTGTCAGGGCTTTGATGCCCGAACCTTACTGCACCCTATCTGTGGGTTATGTGGTTTTCACTCTTCCGAATGGGGGTATCAGCCCCGGGGAAGAATGTGAGTTGATGTGGGTTTAGGGGTGGTGAGACGCCACTAGCGCAGGCGGTTCAGTAGCTCATCCGAATGGTTCACCTCATCCAGCAGCGGCTCCACCTCGGCGGCACCGTACCGGGTCGGCTCCATCATCGTAAAACGAGTCAGATCCTTCGAATACCTGCCACGGCAGGACACCGTATCCCAGTTAATACCCAGAATCTCCTCCGGCCAACGCGCCATCAACGTGCCACGCAAAAACGCGCGCGTCTCACGCGGCGGCTCAGTCGTCGCACGCTCCACCTGCTCCGCAGAGAACAGCGTACGCATACGGCCACGCGCCACCAGACGGTGATACAGGCTCTTCGACGGGTCAATATCAGCGTACTGCAAATCCAAAGCCTTCAACTTCGGATTCGCATAATCTACGCCCTGAGCGACATAACCGCGCACCAGCGCATACTTCGCCACCCAATCCAAACGATCCGCCAGCGAGAGCGGGTTGGTTTCCAGGGCGTCCAGAACCTCGCCCCACAGATCAAGAATCTGCGCGGTCGCAGCATCCACACCCGCCGGGTTCGACTCCTCGTGCGCGCGGGAGGCCTCATAGTAGGCGCGCTGAATCTGCAGGGCACTCGCCGAACCGCTCGTGGACACCGGGTTCGGCAGGGTCGCCGAAGACGGCGCCAACGGCAGCTGAACCGACAGTGACACATCGTGGCTGACCGCATGCATCGCCGCCACCGGATCGGACAGGCGCACACCCGGCAGAACCGGAGCCTGCTCGCTGTGCGACTCAATCAGGTTCATCACCAGCGCCGCCGTACCAAACTTCAACAGGTTCGAATAGTGCGACATGTTCGCATCCGCCGGAATCACGTGCAGACGGCGGTACTTCGACTCATCCGCATGCGGCTCATCGCGCGTATTCACAATCGGGCGGCGAATCGTGGTCTCCAGACCAATCGTGCGCTCAAAGAAATCAGCACGCGAACTAATCTGAAAACCCGGAACCTCACCGTGCGTACCAATACCCACACGGCCCGCACCCGTAAAAATTGCGCGGGTCGCAAAGAACGGCAGGAGCGCATCCGCAACCTGCTCAAACGGAACATCACGGCTAATCAGGTAGTTTTCGTGGGCGCCGTACGACTGGCCCTTCGAGTCGGTGTTGTTCTTGTACAGCTTCACCTGCGGCAAATCCTGCGCGTGGTTGCCCAGCTCAACCAGCGACTCATACGCCAGCGCGTCACCGGCAGCGTCATAGAGTACCGCATCGGCGGGGGTCAGAACCTCCGGCGAGGAATACTCCGGATGCGCGTGATCCACGTACAGGCGCGCGCCATTGGGCAGAATCGCGTTCATGGTCACGCGGTCCCAATCCAGACGCTCCGGGAAGCCACCGCGACCGTGCACACCGGCGAGCGCATCCAGGGCGCTACGCGGCTCGGCGGGCTCACCCGGTGCCTGAACGCCCGCCTCACGCATAATCTCCAGGGCGATATCTTCGCTGGTCAGCTCGGTGCGGGTGTGCGTCATCTGGCTCGAGTGGGCGGTGGAGGCGTCCTGCACCTGACCGAACGCGTCACGCAGCGGCGACTCGGACTCACCCAGCCACTGACCCTCAGGAGTTGCCGGCTCGGGGGTGGCGGTCGAGTAGTTCTCAGCCTGGCGTGCCTGCTCGGCGGTCAGCTCATCCGCCAGGGCGCGGCGCTGCAGCTGTTCGCGGAAGGCGGCGCCGCGGCGGAACGCCAACTTGGCGTAGGTGTTGACCACCAGTGCGGACAGCACGGTCGGGTTGGTGCCCGGCGCGGAGGGGGCGATGACGCCGTATTCGGTTTCGGCACCCATAATGCGGTGCACGCCGTAGCTGGGGGTGGAGTTCATGGGGTTCTCCTGAAAAGTTCTATACCTTCTAAAGGCTCTGGACCTGCGGTAACGTTGAGGTTTGTGCGGGATAAGCGCGGGTTTAGCGCGGCGGCTCCACCGACACCAGGCGGCCACGCACACCGGCAACGGTGAGCGCATCCTCAATATCGGGCAGCGGCGGCAAATCCACCTGATCCTCAAACTCGGCGCGCACCGCCTCCAGCAGGTGGCGGGTACCAATACCCACACTCGAAGCGTCCGCACCGGCGGTCAGCGCCTGCAGCTGCTCCTTAATCGCCGCCTTCTTCGCGCGGTCCACAATATTGCGAATCACCGCACCCGACGCGAAATCGCCGCGGTACAGCGTGTGAGTGGACAGGTTCGCGCTCGCACCAGAACCAACGACCATGGAAGAATCCACCGTCGCCACAGCGTACGCCGTGGAGGGAGTGCGGGCGTACAGCTGACCTGCCGCCGCCGCAATCATCGCGGTCAGGGCGGCGCGGGTCGAACCGGCGGCCGCCACCTCGGAGGCGTCCAGGGGCAAATCCTCGGTCAGGTACAGGCCGAAAATCTCTGCCGCACCGGCGGCATCCGGGCGGTTAATGCGGATCTTCAGGTCGAGTCGGCCCGGGCGCATCACCGCGGCATCAATCAGATCCTCACGGTTGGTCGCACCAATAACGATGACGTTCTGCAGCGACTCCACACCGTCAATTTCGGCAAGCAGCTGCGGCACGATGGTCGTCTCAATATCGGAGGAACGACCCGAACCGCGCATACGGAACAGCGACTCCATCTCGTCAAAGAACACGACGACCGGGTGGCCCGCCTCCGCCTTCTCGCGGGCGGCAACGAAAATATCGCGGATCTGGCGCTCCGTCTCACCCACGAACTTATCGAGCAGCTCCGGGCCCTTAATGTTCAAGAAGTAGCCGCGAGTAGCCGAACCCGGGTTCAGCGCCGCCGCACGGGCCGCCAGGGAGTTCGCCACAGCCTTAGCGATCATGGTCTTACCGTTACCGGGAGGACCGTACAGCAGAATGCCCTTGGGCGGTGCCAGGTGGTAGCGCTCAAAAATCTCGGGGTGCAGGTACGGCAGCTCCACCGCGTCACGAATCTGCTCAATCTGAGCGCCCAGGCCACCAATCTGCTCGTAGGTGACGTCCGGGATCTCTTCCAGAACCAGCTCCTGCGAGCGGGAGGCGGGAACCTGCGAGGTCAGCATGCGGGTGCGCGTGTCGAGGGTGACCGCGTCCCCGGTGCGCAGCTGCTCAATGTCGAGGGAACCAGCCACACGCGCCACCTGCTGAGCACCCGAGGACGTATCAACCAGCACGCGCTGCTCATCCAGCACCTCGCGCACGGTCACCACGTCACCGAAGGGTTCGGTGTCCAGGGCGAGCACCGCCTCCGTCTTGTCATTGAGGAGCACGGTCATTCCGGGGGTCAGCGTGGACAGGTCAATGAGCGGGGATACGGGAATACGCATCATACGGCCGCCCACCTGAACATCCAGGTAGGTGTCAATCTCGGCGGGAGTCTTATCATCCGCAACCTGCTTGTAGGTCATAGTCTGACCCTCGTGCACCGCCAGCACAATCGCCGAATTCAGCGGCGGCATAACATTCTGCGACAGGGAGGCGCGCAGACGCTCCACCTGGTAGCGCATGCTGGTGATTGCCTCAACGAGCTTGCGGTTCTTCTCCCCCGCACCACGAATCTGTCGGCTCATATTGTCGCGGGTTGCCTCCGCCGCGGAGAGTCGACGCAGCACGGCGTCATACTCCTGCGCGCTAACGGGCTGACTGCCGGGCAGGGAGGTCGACCCGAAAGCAGCCGAGTAGTGCGGTGCCGCGCTGGCTGCACTGTGGGCGGTGCCGTACTGGGGGGTTCCTGCCTGATCTGCAGATTCGTGGGTGGACACGGTAGCTCCTTTAGCTGTTCGTCCTCATCGGCGGCTACTCGGTGCGGGTGATTGAGCACAGTGAGTAGCCTGGTGAGTGCACTGCGGGGGCTCCAGGCAACGCCCGTGCCCCCGCAGGTCAGTGGTTCATCAATTATTCAGTAGACTCGATGCCGTTTTGTTCCAGCGCAATCTCGTTTGCGCGTGCGGCGTGAGCGGCAAGGTTCTTCGCATCGCGGGCCGCGCGGCGAATCTTCTTATCGGTCACCTCACGCTCGCCCACGTTCATGGGAATCCACGCGTTCATATCCTCTTCAGAGAAGTCAGTCTTGGACGCGCGACGCTTCGGTGCCAGACGTACCGCACCGTCAGCCAGGCGACGAGCCACGACCAGGAACGCGGTGTGCGCAACCATGCGGTGATCGGGGCGGACCGCCAGGCCCTCCACGTGCCAGCCTCGCACAATGGTTTCGTCACATTCGGGTTCGGTGAAGCGGCCGTCCAGGCGCATGCCCTCAACCAGGCGGGACATCTGGGTCACGGTCGCAACGTAGCAGATGAGCACGCCGCCGGGTGCGAGCGCCTCCGCCACGGCGTCCAGGCACTCCCAGGGTGCGAGCATGTCGAGCACGACGCGGTCGACGCTGCCGGGCTCTTCAACCTGCGGCAGGGTGTCCTGCAGGTCGCCGATGCTCAGCTTCCACGCCGGGTGGGGTCCGCCAAACATGGTTTCAATGTTGCCGCGGGCGACGTCTGCGAACTCTTCACGACGTTCGAAGGAGTGCACGCAACCGTAGTCGCCGACTGCACGCAGTAGCGCGATGGACAGTGCACCGGAGCCGACGCCGGCCTCGACGACGCGTGCGCCGGGGAAGATGTCTGCCTTGACGATGATCTGGGCGGCGTCCTTGGGGTAGACGACGGCTGCGCCGCGCGGCATGGAGAGTACGAAGTCCTTGTAGAGGGGGCGCAGCGCCTGGTAGAGGATGCCGTGAGTGTTGGCGATGACGGTGCCTTCGGGTGCGCCGATGAGGTCGTCGTGCTTGAGGAAGCCCTTGTGGGAGTGGTATTCGCCGCCTTCGGCGAGGGTGATGGTGGTGATGCGGCCGCGTTCGTCAGTGATTTGGACGCGCTCGCCGGGGCGGAAGGGGCCGCGGCGGTTGATTGCGCCGGTGGGGGTGTGGGTGCCGCTGCTCACGGGGTGGTTCTCCTCGGGTTTGGGTCAGTCTGTGCTGTTCGCGCTGTGCGGCGAACCGCGGGACGGAAAAAGTCCTTTTCTATTTTAGCGGAGTCTGCAAATCGGCTGTGGAAAGCGGGTGCATCACATGGAGGCACAAAAAAGCGCAGGGCGGCAACCACGGCTTACACCGTAGCGCCGCTCCTGCGCTTCAAAAAGTAATCAGAAGCCCTACGCTTCCTTCTGCGCCTCGTACGCGCGAACCTCAGATAAACAC
>NZ_CALJRY010000128.1 GCF_937976295.1 uncultured Rothia sp.
CCTCGCCACCCTTGAAAAGGTAGATGGCGGGAATAGAGGTAATGCCGTACTTCATGGCGGTATCGCCATTTGCTTCAACATCCACCTTGACCACATCGACCTGACCGGCGTACTCGCCAGAAATCTCGTCAATCACGGGGCCAACCATGCGGCAGGGGCCGCACCATTCAGCCCAGAAATCCACAATCACGGGCTTGTCGTTCTTCAGAACCAGTTCGTCAAAAGTGGCATCAGTTGCCTGCTGTGCACTGCTCACGGAGTGCTCCTTTCTGACACGGGGCAGAATCCCCTGCGAATAATACGAATAGTTTAGAGGTTTTCGAGGTAGTGCTGCGCGTCCAGAGCGGCAACAGCACCGGAACCGGCGGCAATAATTGCCTGGCGGTAGGTCGGGTCAATGACGTCACCGGCAGCAAAAACGCCAGGAACGGAAGTCTTCGAGGAACGACCCTGAACCGCGATGGTGTGGTTCTCGGTAATCTCCAGCTGGTCACGTACCAGTTCCACGCGAGGATCGGAGCCAATCGCGATGAACAGGCCCTGAACAGCCAGCTGACGCTCAGAACCGTCCTTGGTGTTGGTCAGGGTGATCGACTCGAGGTTGCTCTCGCCGTGAACGGCGGTGACGGCCGAGTCCCAGACAACCTCAATCTTCGGGTTGTTGAAAACGCGGGTCTGCATGATTTCCGAAGCGCGGAAAGAATCGCGGCGGTGCACCAGGTATACCTTGGAGGCGAAAGTCGTCAGGAACAGTGCCTCCTCCAGTGCAGAGTCGCCACCGCCGACCACTGCGATTTCCTTGTCCTTGAAGAAGAAACCATCGCAGGTTGCGCACCAGGAGACACCGTAACCGGAGAGTCGATCTTCGCCCTCGATGTTGAGCTTACGAACCTGAGAACCGGTGGTCATGATGACGGTCTTCGCCAGGTGAACGGCGCCGTCTGCGGTGTAGACCTTCTTCACGTCGCCGGTGAGCTCGACCTTTTCTACGTCCTGGTAGCGGATGTCTGCACCGAAACGCTCAGCCTGCTGGCCGATGTTCTCCATCAGTTCGGGGCCCTGAATGCCCTGAATAAAGCCGGGGAAGTTCTCCACCTCGGTGGTGTTCATGAGGGATCCGCCGGGCGCCAGGGAGCTGGCGAAGAGGACGGGCTTCAGCTCGGCGCGTGCCGCGTAGATTGCCGCGGTGTAGCCGGCGGGGCCGGAGCCCACAATAATGACGTTGTGGACGGTTGCGTCGGCCTCAGCCTCGACTGCCGGTGCCGCTTCGGTGGCGGGTGCGGATGCGAGGTTCAGGTTGCCCAGGGCGGCGCCTCCGAAGAGGCCTCCCAGATTCTCAGTCATCGGATATGTCTTTCCGTTGTAGGTCTTTCTTTCTGCCCATATAACGGGGCTTTATCCTCGATTATTCCATCTTGGGGGACCCTTATCCAGATACTCCGCGCACTGTGAATCTTTGAGTAGTGCCCGCGCCATAAAGAGTCATAAATGGACATCAAAAAGGGCGGGGCTTCCGAACTGTTGAGTTCAGAAGCCCCGCCCTTGCGTCTGGGGTGCGAGCGCCCTGTCGAGGTCGCGTTATGGGGTGATTAGTCCACCTTGATTTCGTTAATGCGCAGACCGTAGCTCCAACTTCCAATCGGCTGGCTGAGGCGGGGCAGCTCGTTGACCACGATGATCACGTAGGCGCCCTTTTCTGCGCTCTGCTTGGAGGTGTCCAGGGTGACGACTGCGTCCTTGCCTTCGAAGGTGCCCTTGCCGACCTCAACTGCGCCGTTCAGGGAAGCGGAGCTGTTGGTATAGACGGTGAAGGAACCGCCGGTGCCGGTGCTCTGCTGGATGGTCAGCTTAGAGACGACGGTGGGGGTTTGCAGCTTCACTGCCAGGCCGAATTCCTGGATGGCGCCGGCGTAGTTGGCGGTGCCGAAGCCGTAGCTGATCCATGCGGTGTTGGCGTTACCGTCGGTCAGGTTCGGGATGAGGGTGTCCATATCGCTCATGAACGTGGTGTTCGAGGGGGCGAAGCGAGCCACGGATGCGATCTTAGCCGGCGCGTTCGACGCCTTAGCGGTCGGGGATGCCGATGCGCTGGCGCTTGCCGCAGCTGATTCGGACGCCGAGGCGGAAGACTTGGGGGTGTGCGGTACGGCTGCCTGGTTGGAGCCGATTGCGCCCAGGGAGGTAAGGATGCCGCCTGCGACGATGACGAGCAGCAGGACCGCTGCCAGGGCGACTGCCCAGGTGCCGCGGCTGCCGTCTTCTTCGTCTTCGTCATCTTCGTAGATGCTGGTGGGTTCGGAGTATGCGGTCACGGCCGCGCCGTCGGATGCGTTCCAGTTCTTGGCGGCGGTGATGCTCTCCTGGTTGGCGGTGGAGGAGGAGACCTTCTCGTAGGTGTTGGGGGAGCTGCCGGTCTCGGAGTCGCCGAAGATTTCGGTGCCCAGTGCGTCTTCTGCGTTGGAGAGTGCGTGGTTTTCGACCAGCAGGGTGTCCAGCAGGGTGTCGGGGCGGGTGTGGGAGGTGACGAGGTAGCGGCTACCTTCGGGGGTGATGCCCAGGTCGAGGATTTGGATGTTGCCGCGTGCGTTGGTTGCGAGCGCGCGGGAGTTTGCTTCCAGCAGTGGGCTGCGGCTGGGCGATGCGACGACGACCGAGACCTTACGGTTGAGAATCTGGTCGGTGCCTTCAAGCACCATGTCGGATTCTGCCGTAATGATGATGTGTGCGGTGATCTCGTAGCGGCCTCCGAGGACCGATCCGACCGGAATCTGTTGCGACAACGTGTTCTCCCGAGGTGGTTTCATAGTGCCTGCCGTGTGGCGGGCCCTGACTATTAGATTCTACCCGGCATTGAAGGATGCTGGGGCTGAGTGATAGTTTGTGGCGTCCGAGTGGCTGTCTGTGTCCTCTGCGGGCCCCGGTGTGGGGTGCGGTGGGTGCACGGATAGCTACCCGGGTTGGGCGTTGTGTGCTGCTTTAGCGGCGGGCAAAACGCTCAAGTTTGGAGGTGAGGGGTGCCAGTAGTGCGTTGGCTTCCTTGACGCGGAAGATTTGTATACCGGCGAGGTATGCGAGGCCCATGACGGTGCCGCATACGGCGAGGGTGATGATCGCGGTGAGCTTGGTTGCCCATGCGAATCCGTCGAGCTGGTAGCCGCCGAGCAGCCAGAGTGCAATGGCTGCGATGCCGCCTGCGAAGAGGGAGGCGAGGGTGGTGCGGGCGTAGGTGCTGATGATGCCGCGCTGGCCGTAGTAGCCGAGACGGCGGCGGACCATATTGTGGCTGATGAACAGGATCAGGATGTTGTGTACCGGGTAGATGAAGGCGAGCATGTACACGGTGTACTGTGCGCTGAGAAGGGATGCTGCGAAGCTCATGACGACCATGATGATGGCGGAGTACACCTGGATGCGGAAGGGGGTGCGTGCGTCTTCGCGGGCGTAGAGCACGCGGCTGTAGAGGTAGTTGATGGTGAGGGTGGGGGTGCCGAGCGCGGTGATGACGATGAGCTTGGCGATGATGGTTGCTGCGATGTGGTCGCCGCCGCTGAAGAGTACAGCGATGGGGCCTGCGAGTACCATGAGTGCGACCATGCAGAAGACGGTGGCTACGGCTGCGTTGCGTAGGCCGTGGGAGAGCGCGTAGATGACGCTGTCGTTGTCGTCGGCGATAGCGGAGGCGCTCATGCGGTTGAAGAGCACGGTGGCGATGGAGATGCCGATGACGCCGTGCGGGAGCATGTACAGCATGGAGGCGTAGTTGAGCGCCTGCAGGCCGGGGATCTGGATGCCGAGGGCGGCGTAGTGTTCGCGCTGACCGACGATACCTGCGGCGACCTTGGTCATGTAGAGGAATGCGAGGTTGGAGATGACGCCGGAGGCGAGGGTCCATGCGGCGAGCTTGGAGGCTGCGCGCAGGCCGATACCTCGCCAGGCGAAGTCGGGCTTGAGGCGCAGGCCGAGCTTGCGTAGGGGGATGAACAGGACGACTGCCTGCATGATGACGCCGAAGGTGGATGATCCTGCGAGCACAAGGGTTTGTGCGTTGGTCCAGTTGTCTACGGTGTGGACGGGGTTGGGGCCGGGGGGTTGTGCACCGAAGAGGAAGATGAAGAGGACCAGCGACAGGATGGTGATGACGTTGTTGAGTACAGGTGACCACATGTAGGCGCCGAATGCGTCTTTGGCGTTGAGGACCTGTCCGATGACGGTGTAGAGGCCGTAGAAGAAGATTTGGGGTAGGCACCAGAGGGAGAAGATGAAGCCGAGCTGTCGTTGTTCGGGGGTCCATCCTGAGCCCATGATGCTGATGATGGGCCAGGCGCAGGCGACGGTGATGAGGGTGATGAGGCCGATTGCGGTGACGGTGAGGGTGACGAGTTTGGAGATGTATCGTGCGCCGCCGTCTTGTGCTTTGGCTGCCTTAATGATTTGCGGTACGAGGACTGCGTTGAACACGCCGCCTGCTACGAGGACGTAGATGAGGTTGGGTAGGGTGTTGGCGGTTTCGAAGACGTCGCCGACGGTTGAGAGTGAGCCGATGGCTACGGTGAGCAGGATGGTCTTGACGAATCCGAGGATGCGCGAGACGAGGGTGCCTGCTGCCATGATTGCGCTTGAGCGGGCGTCGTTACGTGCCACGTAGGTCTCTCCTGTGTCGGCGGGTGATTGTTTCTTTTAGTTTTGGGGCTCTTGGGCGGGTGTTTAGAGCTGGGTGGTGATGTATTCGCGCGCACTGCGGGCGATGTGTTGCTCGTTGGCGAATGAGAGGCGGGTGGGGAGCTCTTCGAGGGGGACCCAGGCGACATCGATTGCTTCGTGGTCGGGGTCGTTGTCGATGGTGAGTTCGCCGCCGGTTGCTGCGAAGAGGTAGTGGTGCACGGTTTTGTGGATGCGCGTGCCGTTGGATGTGAACCAGTAGGCGATGGTGCCGAGGGAAGCTACGGGGTAGCCGGTGATTCCGGTTTCTTCGCTGATTTCGCGTTGTGCGGCTTCGACGGTGGTTTCGCCGTGTTCGATGTGGCCTTTGGGTAGGCACCATTCGCGTTGTCCGTTGCGGTTGATGCGGGCGATGATGGCTACGGGTAGCTGTTCGGGTCGGTCGAAGTCGATGATGAGCCCGCCTGCGGAGACTTCTTCGGGGGCGAGTACCGCTCGCGCGGGCGCGGTGAAGCGCGTTTTGGGTGCGCGGGGTACGGGAATGCTCATGGTTCTACCTTAACCGATAGGCTGAGGTTTTGGTGCCTCGGTTTGGGGTGAGATAGCTGTCTTTGGTGGGGTGTTGCGGGTGTGGGGTGGGCGCATGGGTGGTTTTTCTGGCACGATTAAAGGATTATGTCGCTGATTATTGATGTTGTGTCGAAGTACCCGGATGCCGCCGAGCTGGGAGAACTGTACCGTGCGGCGGGTTTTGAGCTGTACTTGGTGGGCGGTATTGTCCGCGATAATCTGCGGGTTGAGGATGGTCTCTTCACCGATTTTGATTTGACGACGGATGCTTCTCCGGAGCAGAGCGAGCAGATTCTGCGTGGCTGGGCTGAGCATACGTGGGATATCGGTAAGGAGTACGGCACGATTAGTGCGCGGAAGAATGGCGTGGTGTATGAGGTGACCACGTACCGTGCTGAGGTGTATGTTTCGGATTCGCGTAAGCCGACGGTGGAGTTCGGCACGGATTTGAGCGCTGATTTGGTGCGTCGTGATTTCACGATTAATGCGATGGCAGCGGCTTTGCCGAGTGGCGAGGTTGTTGACTTGTTTGGCGGCGTGGAGGATTTGGGTGAGGGTGTTCTGCGTACCCCGCGCTCGCCGCAGGAGTCTTTTTCTGAGGATCCGCTGCGTATGATGCGTGCGGCTCGTTTTGCTGCGCGTTTTAATCTTGAGGTTGCCCCGGAGGTTTTCGAGGCGATGCGCCAGATGGCTGGCCGTATTGAGATTATTTCGGCTGAGCGTGTGCGTGATGAGTTGGTGAAGCTGATTGAGGCTGATTATCCGCGGGTGGGTTTGAATCTGCTGGTGGATACGGGTTTGGCGGATTATGTGTTGCCGGAGCTTCCTGCGTTGCGTATGGAGATGGATCCTGCGCATCACCATAAGGATGTGTATGCGCATTCGTTGAAGGTGATGGAGCAGGCGATGGAGAAGGAGACGGACGAGGATGGCCCGTGTCCGGCTCCTGATTTTATTCTGCGTTTTGCAGCGTTGATGCACGATATTGGTAAGCCGAAGACTCGTAAGTTTGAGAAGGACGGCTCCGTTTCGTTCCTGCACCATGAGGTGGTGGGTGCGAAGATGGTGAAGAAGCGTATGCGTGCGCTGCGTTTTGATAATGACACGATTAAGGCTGTGGCTCGTCTGGTGGAGCTGCATATGCGGTTCTATGGTTACCGTGAGTCGGGTTGGACTGATTCTGCGGTGCGTCGTTATGTGCGTGATGCAGGCGACCAACTGGAGCGTCTGCATCGTGTGTCTCGTTCGGATGTGACGACTCGTAATCGTCGCCTGTCGCGTTCGTTGGCTGAGGCGTATGACGATTTGGAGCGTCGTATTGCTGAGTTGGCTGCTCAGGAGGAGCTGGATGCGATTCGTCCGGATCTGGATGGCGGTCAGATTATGCAGATTCTTGGTATTGCGCCGGGCCCGGTGGTGGGTGAGGCGTATAAGTTCTTGTTGAATTTGCGTCTGGATGAGGGTTCGCTTCCTGAGGAGGAGGCGAAGGCTCGTCTATTGCAGTGGTGGGAGCAGCGTCAGCAGGCGTAGCTTCTGCGGTTTTTGGTACCGCATCGCATGGTTGAGGTCACGCGGTGCGGTACTGTTCTATCTGCTTTTTCTCGTGTATTGTTAAGAAATCTATGCGTGTTCCCCGCCCGGTGTGTTTCACGTGTAGGGCACTATGAATCTCCTGCTATGGAAATCCCATAGCCGTTTAGCCCAAAGGAGGGGTTTAATCATGCGTGCATATGAACTGATGGTTATCCTCAGCCCCGAGGTTGAGGACCGTGCGGTTGAGCCGTCGCTGTCCAAGTTCCTCGAGATCGTGACCAGCGAGGGTGGTTCCATCGACAACGTCGATATCTGGGGCCGTCGTCGCCTGGCATACGAGATCCAGAAGAAGTCTGAGGGTATCTACGCAGTGGTGAACTTCACCGCTACCCCCGAGACCGCAGCTGAGCTCGATCGTGTTCTGAACCTGAACGAGTCCGTCATGCGTACCAAGATCATCCGCCCGGAGGATCAGAAGATCTCCAGCAAGTAGTTGGTCTTGCCGGTCGGCTGACCCCCTAAAAATGTCAGGGGGTTGCGCTGTACTGGATTCAACATACTTGTAACTCTTATCGAGGAGGCATCAAATGGCAGGCGATACCGTTATTACCGTTATTGGTAATCTGACTGGCGATCCGGAGCTTCGTTACACCCCTGCGGGTGCGGCGGTTGCTAATTTCACGATCGCATCGACTCCGCGTACTTTTAACCGCCAGACGAATCAGTGGGAGGATGGGGAGACCCTGTTCCTGCGTGCGTCGGTGTGGCGTGGTTACGCTGAGAATGTTGCAGAGACCCTGAAGAAGGGTACTCAGGTTATCGCGCAGGGCCGTCTGAAGTCTCGCTCGTACGAGACCAAGGAAGGCGAGCGTCGTACTTCGTTTGAGCTTGAGGTCGAGGAGATCGGCCCGACTCTGCGTTTTGCTACTGCTCAGGTGACTCGCGCACAGCGTTCTGCCGGAGGTAATAACTTCGGTGGCGGTGCGCAGGGTGGCTTTGGCGGTGGCGCTGGGTACAACGCTGCTGCTCAGGGCGGTTTCTCCGCTCCTCAGCAGAACAATTTTGCTGCTGCTCAGGGTAATGGTTACTCTGGCCAGTCTGGCTACTCCGCTCCGGCTGCTCCGGCGGCCCCCGCAGCTCCTGCTGCTGATCCGTGGAGTTCTCAGTCTGGTGGTAACTATGACTGGGGTAGCGGCGCCGACGACGAACCTCCGTTCTAAGCCGGTTTCGTTTTCCGAATAGTAATTTATCAATCCATCCCGCGGTTATCCGCCGCGGGCTCCCAACTCTAAGGAGCACCACGATGGCTAAGGCTGAAATCCGTAAGCCCAAACCCAAGCAGAACCCCCTCAAGGCTGCTGACGTCACCGTTATCGACTACAAGGACGTCGCACTTCTGCGCAAGTTCATCTCCGACCGCGGCAAGATCCGCGCTCGCCGCGTGACTGGCGTGACCGTTCAGGAGCAGCGCAAGATCGCTCAGGCTATTAAGAACGCCCGCGAAGTTGCACTGCTGCCCTACTCCGGCGCTGGCCGCTAAAGAGAAGGAGAGACAGTAACATGGCTAAGATCATTCTGACTCAGGAAGTTTCCGGCCTCGGTGCAGCTGGCGATGTTGTCACCGTTAAGGACGGTTACGCACGTAACTACCTGCTGCCCCGCGGCTTTGCCGTGACCTGGACCCAGGGTGGCGAGAAGCAGGTTGAGTCCATCCGTGCCGCTCGTGCGGCTCGTGCTAAGGCTTCTCTGGAAGAGGCTCAGGCAATTGCTGCGTCCCTGGCTGCTAAGCCGATTGTCGTTGCACACAAGGCTGGCGCTGACGGCCGCCTGTTCGGTACCGTCAAGGCTGAGGCTATTGCTGAGGCTATTGAGGCTGCTGGCATTGGCTCCGTTGACAAGCGCACCATCCACCTGGGTTCCGCTATCAAGCGCACCGGTGAGTACAAGGTGACTGTCCGCCTGCACGCTGACGTTGTTGCTAACGTTGTCCTGGACGTCGTTGCTGCTGCGTAAGTAGATTTTTAGATATTTGA
>NZ_CALJRY010000129.1 GCF_937976295.1 uncultured Rothia sp.
ATCCCCAAGGGCGTGCTGCTGTACGGCCCTCCCGGCACCGGTAAGACCCTGCTCGCCAAGGCTGTGGCGGGCGAGGCTGGCGTGCCCTTCTACTCGATTTCTGGCTCTGACTTCGTTGAAATGTTCGTGGGTGTGGGCGCGTCCCGCGTGCGCGACCTGTTCAAGGAAGCGAAGAGCGACCCCGCCGCCATCGTCTTCGTTGACGAGATTGACGCTGTTGGCCGCCGCCGCGGCGTCGGCATGGGCGGCGGTAATGACGAGCGTGAGCAGACCCTGAACCAGCTGCTGGTTGAGATGGACGGCTTCGACGGCAACTCGAACGTCATCGTCATTGCGGCAACGAACCGACCCGACGTTCTGGACCCGGCGCTGCTGCGTCCCGGCCGTTTTGACCGTCAGATTGGTGTGGACGCCCCGGACATGCAGGGCCGCGAACACATCCTGCGCGTTCACGCGGCAGGCAAGCCGATCGCTAACACTGTTGACCTGGCTCAGGTCGCTAAGCGTACCCCCGGTTTCACCGGCGCCGACCTGGCGAACGTCATGAACGAGGCGGCTCTGCTGACCGCCCGCGATAACGGCAACGTGATTGACGACCGCGCTATCGACGAGGCAATTGACCGCGTCATGGCTGGTCCGCAGCGTTCCTCGCGCATCATGAACGAGCACGAGCGTAAGGTCACCGCATACCACGAGGGTGGTCACGCCCTGGTTGCGGCGGCACTGCGTAACTCCGCGCCGGTCACCAAGATTACGATTCTTCCGCGCGGTCGCGCCCTGGGTTACACCATGGTCATGCCGCAGGACGACAAGTACTCCACGACCCGCCACGAACTGCTCGACCAGATGGCGTACGCGATGGGTGGCCGTGCGGCTGAGGAAATCGTCTTCCACGACCCGTCCACCGGTGCGTCTAACGACATTCAGAAGGCAACCGACACCGCCCGCAAGATGGTCACCGATTACGGCATGAGCGCCGCCATTGGTTCCGTGAAGCTCGGCGGCGAAGATACCGACCCGTTCCTTGGTGGCGGCGGCGGAGCTTCGGCACGCAACTACTCCGATGCGACCGCGGCAAAGGTCGACGCTGAGATTCGCGCCCTGCTGGAGCAGGCACACGATGAGGCATTCCAGATTCTGCTGGAAAACCGCGATATTCTGGACCGCCTGGCGTTCGCCCTGCTTGAGAAGGAAACCCTGCTCGAGAACGAGATCGCCGAAATCTTCAAGGATGTTCGCAAGCGCCCCGAGCGTGAGCACTGGTACTCCAAGTCGACCCGCGAGCGTACCGACATCCCGCCGGTGAAGGCACCGAGCGAGTTGGCGAAGGAAACCGAAAAGGCTGAGGAAGCACCTGCCGCGGCACCGGCAGCTCCTGCTACGGCACCTACTGTTCCCGTAGCACCGACTGCACCCGCGCAGCCGGAGGCACCCCTCACGAACCCGGACGCCGACCCGACCGTCGCAATGCCCACCCAGCAGTACCCGAACTACCCGGTGCCTCCGGCGCAGCGCCCGGAGAACGGCACTCCGAACCAGAATGGAGCAGAGGATGAGCGAGGCTAAGAACGCCGTCGACCAGCCGCGTATTGAGGCTGCCGTCCGCGAGATTCTGCTTGCGATTGGTGAGGACCCGGACCGCGACGGCCTGCAGCAGACCCCGGCTCGTGTGGCGCGCGCCTACGCGGAGTTCTTCTCGGGCCTGCA
>NZ_CALJRY010000130.1 GCF_937976295.1 uncultured Rothia sp.
GATCGGAGCCACCAATACCGATGTTCACAACGGTCTCGATGCGCTTGCCGGTGATGCCGGTCCATTCGCCGTTGCGCACGCGCTCAGCGAATGCGTAAATCTTCTTCAGCACGGCGTGAACGTCTGCGTCTACGTCCTGGCCGTCAACGGTCAGCGCCGGGGTGTAGCCCTCGGGGCGGCGCAGTGCGGTGTGCAGTACGGCGCGGTCCTCGGTGACGTTAATGTGCTCGCCGGAGAACATTGCCTCGCGGGCCTGCTCCAGCTTGACCTCTTCAGCGAGCTTGAGCAGCAGCTCGACGGTTTCGGAGGTAATCAGGTTCTTGGAAAGGTCGACGTGCAGTTCGTCGGCGGTGAAGCTGAACTTCTGCGCACGTTCCGGGTCAGCGGCAAACCATTCACGCAGGTTCGGAGTGAGGGACTTGTGATGAGCGGACAGAGCAGACCACGCGGAGGTGGTCGTAGGGTCAATAGAAGTAGTCATAGTTCCATTCTCTTATTTTCGGGTGCCTCTGTCACCTCTTTCGAGGGTGATATGGGACGATACGGCGAAAAAATCGAAACCCGGCACGCTATTGTGGGCCTTGCAGTGGCAAGATGTAGAGTAAAATCCATGACTTCTTCACCTGAACACACACCCGCTGACACTCACGCACCGCGTTACCTGCTCGTTTCCCGCGAGGGGGAAACCCTCCTCAACGATGACGGAACCCTGCACTACCTGACCGGTCACGATGCTGCCGAGCCGCTGACCGAAGAGGCGATCCTTGCGCGCAGCGTCATCCGCCCCGCCGCTTACAGCACTGACAAGGAGAAGAACAGTGCGGCGGAGGTGCACGTGCTTTACTGCGAGGACGAAACCCTCGCGCAGTTTGCCGCAGAGCTGAGCATCCCCGGTGTACACGTTTCAGATAACGGCTTCCGCTACTACCCGGTCCACGACGACCCGCAAGGCCGCGCCCACTACGCCACCGCCCTGGCACGCCGCGACTACCTCATCGACATGCGCTACTCCGCCTACAGCGGCGAGGAGGCGCCCCTCGGCTCCAAAGGAATCCGCCGTACCGCCTCCGGCGA
>NZ_CALJRY010000131.1 GCF_937976295.1 uncultured Rothia sp.
GGAGGACAGCCCGGAGGCTTTGATGATGTCGCTCATGGAGGTGTTGGTGTAGCCGTTTTCCATGAAGCAGGCGATGGCTGCTTCGATGATTTGGGTGCGGCGGGCGGCTTTGGTGGCTTCTGTTAGTCGGGGCATGGTTCCAGTCTAGGGAGTTGGCGTAAAACTTACAAACACAATGGAAATTCTTTTTGTGACTTTGTAAACAAAATGGCTATTGTGTTTGCGTTCGGTCAAAAACGGGAGTAGAGTTCTATCCCGTAAACGAAACAGGCATTTTGTTTGGAGGTTGTCATGAGCAACGAACCCACCACCGCGCTCACCGCAGAATCGGTGAGCGCTACCAACCCCACTACCACCGAAACCACCAAGACCCCGGCAGAAACCCCCGAGCGTTCCTCCTGGATCAAAGTCATCAGCACCTCGCTGCTGGCATCCCTGATTGTTGCAGTCGTTATCCTCGCCTTCACCTGGCCCACCAAAACCATGGAAGCGAAAAACCTGCCCGTCTCCATCACCGGCCCCGAAGTGACCGTCAGCCAATTTGAGCAGTCCCTCAAAGACCGCGGCATCGAAACCTTCGAACTGAAGCAGGCCACCTCCCGCGAAGACGCCGAAAACCAGATCAAGCAGCGCGAAACCTACGGCGCTATCGTCTTCACCGAAGGCGCCGCCCCCGAAGTTCTCACCGCTCCCGCCGCCAACGCCGCAGCAACCCAGATGCTCAACGGCGTAGCCACCCAGCTGAACGCGCAGATTCAGCAGCAAGCGCTCGCCGCTAAGACCGAAGCCCTCACCCAGGCGGTGCAGGCCGGCGGTGAACAGGGTGCCCAGGCTGCAGCACAGCTGGAGCAGATGAAGGCAGAAGCTGAAAAAGCCTCCGCCATGACCGTCAAGACCACCGCCGTAGTGCCCCTGAGCGGAAGCGATAGCTCCGGTAACGGCCTCGCAATCGCCGCATTCCCCCTGGTCATGGGCGGAACCCTCGGCGGTGTACTGTCCCTGACCCTCATCAAGGGCACCTGGCGTCGCTTCACCACCGCTACCCTCTACGCCGTGATTGGTGGCGCAATCACCGCCCTGATTCTGAGCACCTGGTTCGGCTTCATCCCCGGTGACTTCGCAACCCTGTGGGCAGCTTTCAGTGCCACCTACTTTGCCACCGCATCCTTCATGATTGGTCTTGGCGGCCTGCTCGTCCCCGCTGCAGGTCTGGGTCTGGGTGCCGTCGTCACCATGTTCATTGGTAACCCGATCTCGGGTGCAAGCATGCCGAGCGTGTTCCTGCCCGGTGCGTGGGGTCAGATCGGGCAGATGATGGTTCCGGGCGCCTCCTCGGCTCTGCTGCGTTCCATCGCGTACTTCCCGGAGGCTGCAACGAGCGGCCAGTGGTTGGTGCTCGGTTCCTGGATGGCGGTTGGTCTGCTCGCCGGCGTGATCGGCTGGGCTCTCAAGGAGCGCCGCACCGCAACGGTGGAGGCATAAGCGCCGCCGGTTAGACCGCCGGTACAACGTAAGAAGGGTGTGCGCCGCGTTCACTGAACACGGCACACACCCTTTCGGCATACCGACTATTACCGACTGCTACTCGCTGTTACTGGTTGTCGAGAACGTACTGCTTGAACTGCTCGTCCTTGCGCTTGAATTCTTTAAGCTCATTTTCCAGAGCTGCCTGATTCTTGGCGACGAGCGGCTTCTGGTACTGCGCCTCCAGGTCGTAGAGCTTCTGCGAACGG
>NZ_CALJRY010000132.1 GCF_937976295.1 uncultured Rothia sp.
AGAAGAACGGCCTTAGGATGAGCCCCAACTAGTCGCGGTGCTTCTATCGCCCGCCCCATGCGTTTAATAGCGCAGCAGGGGCGGGCGATATTCGGCGTTTAGCGCCGGTAGCGTGGTGCGTTCTGCGGTTCGCACGGCATAATTGGCTTTGAGGATGCGCACCGGGTGGGTGCGTTCATGAATTGTAAGAGAGTAATAGACAATGTTTGAATCTATCCAGGTGCTACTGGATGAGCACGCTGATTTGCAGGCGCAGCTGGCGGATCCTGCGGTGCAGGCAAACCAGGGTAAGGCGCGCCGTGTGGGCCGTCGATACGCCGAACTGACCGGTATCGTGAGTGCTTATAACAAATACAAGGGTTTCAGCGATGACCTTGAGGCAGCCCGTGAGATGGCGGCCGAAGACCCCGAGTTTGCCGCCGAAGTACCCGTTTTAGAGGCTGAACTTGAAGCGGCGGGGGAGAAACTGCGCCGCCTGCTCATCCCGCGTGACCCGGATGATGGCCGTAACGTGATTCTTGAGGTAAAAGCTGGCGCGGGCGGCGACGAGGCGGCGCTGTTTGCGGGCGACCTGCTGCGCATGTACATGCGTTACGCCGAGCACAAGGGCTGGAAGACCGAGATTATTTCTTCGACTAGCACCGATGTTGGCGGCTACAAGGACGCCCAGATTGCTATTAAGGGCTCCTCGAATGAGCCTGCTGAGGGCGTGTGGGCGCACCTGAAGTATGAGGGTGGTGTGCACCGTGTGCAGCGTGTTCCGGCGACTGAGTCTCAGGGCCGTATCCACACTTCTGCTGCTGGTGTTCTGGTGTTCCCCGAGGTGGATGAGCCCGAGGAAATCGAGATTAACCAGAACGACCTGAAGATTGACGTGTACCGTTCTTCTGGCCCCGGCGGTCAGTCGGTGAACACCACCGACTCGGCGGTGCGTATTACCCACCTTCCGACCGGTATTGTGGTGGCGATGCAGAATGAGAAGTCTCAGCTGCAGAACCGTGAAGCTGCGATGCGCGTGTTGCGTGCGCGACTGCTGGCTCACCAGCAGGAGCAGATTGACGCTGAGAACGCGGCACACCGTGCTTCGCAGGTGCGTACTATGGACCGTTCGGAGCGCATTCGTACGTACAACTTCCCGGAGAACCGCATTGCGGATCACCGTACCGGCTACAAGGCGTACAACCTGGACGCTGTGCTCAATGGTGACCTGGAGCCTGTGGTTCAGTCCGCTATTGAGATGGATGAGGCGCACCGCCTCGCTCAGGTGGGCCAGGAACAGAAGTAGTCCTGTGCAGAAGTAGAAGTAGCTCTGTACAGAAGTAGTTCTGTATAATGTTCACTTGTTAGTGGCTTTGGGTTTGCGATAGCAGACCGATATAGGCGCGTGAGTTTAGCTTGTTTGCTGTACTCGCGCGCCTTTTTTGCGTCTATCGCCGGGTGCCAAACGGTGAATGACCAAACGCCGCGCGCGTTTGAAAGCTTCACCATAAACTGGAGATGTAGCTAAGCCTGGAGGTGTAGCTAAGACTGCAGGTGTAGCTAGCGTTGGCGGGGTTTATCGTGGGTGGTAGCCCCGGTAGCGGTGTTCTTTGAAAAACGAATAGAGAAAAGATGGAAGCCGCTTTAGGGGTGCCGGGCAGCGTAGTCCGGCACCGGTAATTTTTGATATTTCGATACTGATGATTTTTGGTTAGCTATTGAGCGAAAGGCAGAGAATATGGGCGTTATTGTTGACCTTCAACCGGGTGATGGAATCCTCGTCGAATTTCGCGACGGTAATGATGGTAAGGACGGCAGGGGACTAGTGGTTTTGGAAGTTGCTGCGGTTGAGGGCTCGAAGTTCTCGGCACGCTTGCTGAACCGTTCTCGTCTTGGTCGGACTGCCGATTATTGGGATGATCGGTACGTCTTTACCGGCGAGGTGAGGGAAGATGATCCCCTGAAAATTTGGTTGAAGTGTTACGACTGGGAAGGCAAGGAATTTGATGATTATATGTCGTTCAGGTATGCGTTCTATTTGGGGGCGCCCCTTGACCAGACTACTGTCACAATGATGACGAGGGACGGAATCGGCCGAGAAATTGTGTGCAGGACCGGAGATAACGTGCTGACCTCTGACGGTCCGCGCATTGTGAAGGCTGTTTACGAGAACGTGGTTGTGGTGAAGGACCATAACTATGTTTATCTCGGTAGGTATCTGCAGCGGAAGCTGAATTCCGATCACTGGCCGGATGCTAGGCATCAGCAGACCTGGAATTTTGGCGGTGCGGTGGCTTATATCCTGCCGATTACTCCAGAGGTGGCAGATTCTTTGGATGCTCTCAAGTATTCAAAAGAATATGCGGAACTTCAGGAGAGCTATCCGGAGCTTTTTGAAGGGGTGCATAGCGTTAGGAGTTTCTGGTTCCGCAGGTATTTTCCGCAGCTGGCTGATGAGCCGTATCCTTCCGAATTGCTGAATGCTACGGCACCTCAGATGCTGTTGGCGCTTGTGGATTCGGGGTACTTTTTCTACAAGTACACTGATCTTCCCTGCCCCGATATCGTTCACCCGGATGAACCAGCGAATGTTTACCTGTCCTGGTACGAGGAGCGAGATATGTGGCGTGACATGAGGCGATGGACAACTCGTGCGGTGGCTGACCGGCTGGAATCGCTGGCTGGTTTGCTGGGAGAGAAGACAGAGGAGACTACGCCGTTTGAGGTTTGTCTTTGGGAGGAAGCAGCCTACCTGAAGGACACCTACGAATACCAGGCAACCGGAATTGCTGGTGAAAAGTGCAACGAGGATTGCAACGACACCTGCTGGCGCTGTGGCGGAGGCGACCCAAACTATCGGGGTGAGGAACGCTGGTAGTAGTGCGGAGCGTCTACGGGGTATTCGCGTAGACGCATAGCGTAGGGGAGGGGGTGGTCGTGACAGGCTGTTGTGGCTGCCCCTCCACCCTCGGCATAAGCGAATTTTGTTGGGGATTATTGTCTTCTTTTGGAGGACGGATAGTCCGACCTGAGAAACTAGCTAACCGCATCGACGAACTAGGGAATCGGAGGAATGGTACTCTGTGAGGTGCTACTTAGCGAGGAAATATCGGTTGTGAAAGCAAACAATACGAGCTAGCGTAGCTGCCATTTAGGCTGTCCGACGGTAGTTCCTCTGATGAGGCTTTTCAGGACAGAAGAGAGCGTAAGGAGAGCTCATGAAGGTGAATGTGCACGACCCGCGCGGGGAAGAACT
>NZ_CALJRY010000133.1 GCF_937976295.1 uncultured Rothia sp.
GTTACCACCGGAACGTGCGCCAGCTGCCGGACGGGGTGCACCGGGGCGGGGACCGCCGTTACCGCCGGGACGTGCGCCACCGTTGCCACCGGGACGACCGTTACGTGCCGGACGGGGACCGCCGGAACGCTGGGAGTCGCCGCCGCCACGCTTCATACCCTGCTGGGCTGCGAAGGGGTTGTTGCCGGGGCGAGGACCGGGCTTGGGGCCGGGCTTCGGAGCGGCAGGCTTGGGCGCTGCCGGTTTCGGTGCAGCCTCGGGGCGTGCCATGCCCTGCTGGGATGCGAAGGGGTTGTTACCCGGGCGGGGGCCGCCGGGCTTGGGTGCTGCTGCCGGCTTTGCGGCGGGCTTAGCTGCAGGCTTGGGTGCCGGCTTAGCGGCAGACTTAGCAGCAGGCTTTGCCGCTGCGGGCTTGGGAGCTACCGCAGGCTTAGCGGTGGGCTTAGCCGCTGCGGGCTTGGGTGCCGGCTTAGCTGCCGACTCCGCGGGTGCTGCCTTTGCGGCAGGCTTAGCGGCTGCGGCGGGGAATTCCGCGCGCAGCTTCTTCAGAACCATGGGGTTCAGGGTGGACGAAGAGCTCTTAACGAACTCGCCCATATCCTTGAGCTTGGCGATAACTTCCTTAGAAGGTACGCCTACTTCTTTAGCAAACTCGTGTACTCGAGGCTGAGCCAAATTTTCTCCATTCCCGGTCCGCACCGGGAATGGTGCGGACACTAATGTTTACGGGGTGCACGCCCGAAGGCGCGCCAGTTCGTGAAATTGCCGGTGGGTGAGCACGAAAGGGTACTCATTTCGCGGCACTCATTAGATATCCATCAGTTTTCTGACTCGCTTTCAGATAAGAAGTCGTCAAACTCGTTGACTTACAGAGGGCATATACCCGAAAAGCGTCTACGAGGGGGTCGAGTCCGCAATCACGGCTCGAATCTGCTCGCAGCACGCCTGCAACTGGGCTGCAGGGACCGCTTTTTTGAAGGCGCGCGCCAGACCGTTCTTTTTCTGCAGAGCGGCTACGCACTTTTCGCTCGGATGGATCCAAGCGCCTCGTCCGGGCATAGTTCCCGCCACATCGGGCTGATAGGGCGGGGTGTCCGCCTGCTCGGTAGCAGACGTGACGGGTGTGCGGGCGATGCGCAGCAGCTTGCGCTGTTCATCGCGGGCACGGCATCCGATGCAGGTGCGGACCGGTCCTTCAAACGCTTCGGAGGTTGCGGTGAGGTCGTGATCGCTCGTGGTCCTCTCCCCTCTCTAGCGTGTGTAGAACCGCGTTCGCGGTACATTCGTGATGCTCTATCCGGTGCGTGCTATCCGGTGTGTGCGAGGGCGCGTTAAAGCGCCCGGTTACGCACCGGCACATCTTAATAGTGTATCCCGTTTTTAAGAATCATGGGCAAAATTGTGACGCAGGCGCAAGAACACCGGGCAGGGTACTGCCCGATATTTGCGCCTGCATTCAAGGGATATGCCGCGGGATACGCCCCTCACCGGGGCTAATGCTTATTCAGCGTCCTGTGCGGACTCTTCTGTTGCCTCTTCAGCTGCCGCGCCTTCAGCCAGGCTACGGGCCACGCGAGCTGCAACCTCTTCCTCGGCACGAACCTGAGCGTACTTGGACTCGGAGAGAATATCGATACGCCAGCCGGTCAGCTTCGCAGCCAGACGTGCGTTCTGACCCTCACGGCCGATAGCCAGGGACAGCTGGTCATCCGGCACCACGGCACGAGCGGAGTACTCGCGCGGGTTCGCGATAATGACCTCGGTGACCTTCGCAGGGGACAGCGCCGCAGCGATGAAGGTTGCCGGATCAGTCGAGTAATCGACAATATCAATCTTCTCGTCGTTCAGCTCGGCAGCAACCGCACGCACGCGGGCACCCATATCGCCAATGCACGCACCCTTAGCGTTAATGGTCGGGTTCTTCGCGGACACAGCAATCTTAGAGCGGTGGCCAGCTTCACGTGCGATGGAGTTAATGGACACCAGGCCCTCAGAGATCTCGGGAACCTCGTGCTCGAACAGGCGCAGAACCAGGTTCGGGTGCGAACGAGAAACCACAATCGAGGGACCCTTGGGGCCGCGGCGAGCCTCAACCAGGTAGGCGCGCAGGCGGGTACCGTGCGGGTACTTCTCGCCCGGAACCTGCTCGTTGCTGGGCAGAACAGCCTCAACGGTGCCCAGGTCAACCTGAACCATACGCGGGTTGTTGCCCTGCTGGATCACGCCGGACACCAGGGTGCCCTCACGGTCCTTGAACTCGCCCAGAACGGATGCATCCTCAGCGTCACGCAGACGCTGCGAAAGCACCTGACGGACGGTTGCGGCAGCGATACGGCCAAAGTTGTTCGGGGTATCGTCGAACTCGTCAATCTTCTGGTTGTCCTCATCAAGCTCAGGAGCCAGAATGATGAACTCGCCGGTGGTGCGGTCGATGACGGCACGAGAGCCCTTAATAGCGCCGGGCTGCTTCATGTACGCGAGCAGCAGGGCGTCCTCAACCAGGGTGAAGAGCTCCTCCATGACGAGAGAGCGCTGCTTCGCCAATGCGCGCAGTGCGCCCAGGTCAATAGTTTTAATATCCTCCACGCTTTTCAGCCTTTCCCAGTTAGCACGGCGCCGGGACGCT
The DNA here is from genome assembly GCF_937976295.1 of uncultured Rothia sp. Classification (GTDB taxonomy): domain Bacteria; phylum Actinomycetota; class Actinomycetes; order Actinomycetales; family Micrococcaceae; genus Rothia. The sequence continues at coordinate 2,627 of NZ_CALJRY010000133.1, forward strand.
CAATGCGCCCCGGCTCCCGAACGGTATATACCTGGCACGGAGCGCACCCCGTGCCTGAAGCTTTAATAACTCTATTCTACCGGCTCAGCAGGCGAATTGAAGTCAATCTCGACGTGAGCAGAAGCAATATTTTCCCACGGAAGCAAAGAGGGCTCGTGGTAGGACTCCTTCTGACCCTTCTTCGTGTTCTTCTTGCGAGCCAGCACCGGGCCCTCGTCCTGCACCTCGTGCAGACGCGCCAGATACTCGGTGCCGTCGGGTGCGGTGATCGCAATCAGGCGGGTACGGGCACGCTCCCAGTGGCGGCGCTCGGTCAGGGCGCGGGTAGCGCCGGGCGAGGACACCTCCAGCTCGTAGGGGAAGAACTCGTCGTTGTCGTCCGCACGGTCCAGTGCGCTCGAAATCGCACCGGAAATCTCCGCGAGAGAATCCAGCGATAGCGAATCGGTACGCTCAGCGGTGTAGTCCACCGTAATCTTCACGGTGCGGTTCGCCGCCGGACCCGAAATCTTCAGGCCCTCCAGCACCAGCGAGAACTCGGAGATGACCGGGGCAATCGCCTCGGCAACCTCTTCCTCACGGATCGCGCGGGTACCCACGCGCACCGGTGCCTCCACCACGGGCTCACGCTCAGCGCGAGTACGGGAAGTGTTCACACCATTCGCCACGCGGGATGCGGCACGGCGAGCGCGCGCATTCGGAGCGCTCTTCTTAGAGCCAGAACGCTTCGGCTTATATGCCACGGCTACTCCCCCTTGACCTCAGCGATGACCTCAGCCACCGCGTTCTCGACAGACACCTCGCGAGCCTCACCGCTGCGGCGGTCCTTGAGCTCCAGCACGCCGTCCTTGAAGCCGCGACCAATCACCAGGATGGTGGGCACGCCCAGCAACTCGGCGTCGCCGAACTTCACGCCGGGGCTGGTCTTCGGGCGGTCATCCAGCATGACCTGCAGGCCAGCAGATTCCAGGGATGCGCTGAGCTCTTCAGCGTACTCGTGGGATGCTGCGTCCTTGCCGGTGATGACGATGTGCACGTCTGCCGGTGCCAGGTTACGCGGCCAGATCAGGCCCTTCTCGTCGTGGTTGCCCTCGGCGATAGCAGCCAGTGCGCGGGTCACGCCCACACCGTAGGAGCCCATGGTCACGGTCTGCAGCTTGCCGTTCTGGTCCAGGACCTTCAGGCCCAGTGCCTCAGCATACTTGCGGCCCAGCTGGAAGATGTGGCCCATCTCGATGCCGCGGGCTGCCACCAGCTCGCCGGAGCCGTCCGGTGCCGGGTCGCCTTCGCGCACCTCGCACGCCTCAATCACGCCGTCGGCGGTGAAGTCGCGGCCGAAGACCAGGTTCGCCACGTGCTTGCCCTCTTCGTTTGCGCCGGTCACCCAGCGGGTACCGCGCACCACGCGGGGGTCAACGAAGAAGGGAATGCCGGTTGCGGAAGCCACCGCATCCTCGTCCTCGGTGTGTGCGCCGAGCAGGGGCGCATCCAGGCTCATGCCGGGGCCAATGTAGCCCTTGACCAGCTGCGGGTATGCCTTCAGGTCTTCTTCACTGGCTGCCTCGACCTCAACCTCGCCGCCGATGCCCAGCAGGGCGCCGATGTTGACCTCAACACGGCCCAGGTCCACGGCGCGGTCGCCGGGAACACCCACGGCGAAGACCTGACGCTCGCCGGAGGGGGTGATGACGGTGCCCAGGAAGCACTTGAGGGTCTGCGAAGCATCCAGGGTGCCGCCGGTGACCTCGGGGTGCAGTTCGTTCATGCGCTCCACCAGGGTCTCAATGGTCGCGGAGTCGGGGGTGTCCAGGACGATTGCCGCCGGGGTGTCCTCGGTGATTTCGATGTCCTCGGGGACCACGGTGGTGACGGCCTCAACGTTTGCCGCGTAGCCGCCTGCAGAACGCACGAAAGTGTCCTCACCGATGGGGGTCGGGTGCAGGAACTCTTCGCTGCGGGAGCCGCCCATCGCGCCGGACTGCGCGGTCACGATAACAATCTCCAGGCCCAGGCGCTCGAAAATGCGCTGGTAGGCGGCACGGTGCGCCATGTACGCCTCGTTCAGGCCCTCATCGTCAATGTTGAAGGAGTAGGAGTCCTTCATGACGAACTCGCGGCCGCGCAGCAGACCCGCGCGGGGGCGCGCCTCATCGCGGTACTTGGTCTGAATCTGGTACAGGTAAACCGGCAGGTCCTTGTAGGAGGAGTACAGGTCCTTGACCAGCAGGGTGAACATTTCCTCGTGGGTGGGTGCCAGCAGCATGTCTGCACCCTTACGGTCCTGGAGGCGGAAGAGGTTGTCGCCGTACTCGTCCCAGCGGTTGGTAGCCTCGTAGGGTTCGCGGGGCAGCAGTGCCGGGAAGTGGACTTCCTGCGCGCCAATGGCGTCCATCTCTTCGCGGATGATGTTCTCGACCTTGCGCAGTACTTTCAGGCCCAGGGGCAGCCAGGTGTACACGCCGGGGGCTGCGCGGCGGATGTAACCGGCGCGCACCAGCAGCTTGTGGCTGGCGACCTCAGCGTCTACGGGGTCCTCGCGCAGAGTGCGCACGAAGAGGTTGGAAAGGCGAAGTACCACGATTCTCCTTGAAAGGTCGATAGGTTTAGGTAGGGTGCCCACGGCTCACCGAGTAAGCCGCAAATAGGCACAGTCGTCTTTAATTTTATAGCGTTTTAGGGTTCGGCGTGTTTAGCGCTCAAAAATGATGGTCGAGAACTGCCCAATCTGCTCCCAACCGGTCCCCCGGTACATGGCAAGAGCGCGGGCGTTGTAGTCGTTCACGTACAGGCTCAAATGCGGGTAGCGGTGCTGCAGAATCTGCGCGGCGGCGGCAAAGAACGGCTTAGCCAGCCCGTAGCCGCGGTAGTCCGGGTGCAGCCACACGCCCTGCACCTGCGCGGCGTCCAGGTTCACGATGCCCGCATCCGCCTTGAAGATGACGCGCCCGTTCACGTCGGTGACGATGGCGCTGCGCTGACCTGCAATGAGCGTGCGCAGGCGCGCCGCGTAGCCGTCACCGTAGCGGGCAATCGGGTCGAAGCCGACCTCCTCGGTGAACATGGCGGCTGCGGCGGGAAGAAGCTCCCCCAGGTCCGCGGAGGTGGCGAGGCGCGCATACCCGGCAGGCTCGCCGGTAGAGTCGCCGGCAAGAGGGCTCTCCCCCGGTGCGAGGGGTGCGGGCTTGAGGGGCTCGGGCAGGTGCGCCGGAAGCTCAGGAAGCTCCACGGCGTAGAAGCGGGCAAGGTCCTTCTCCGGCGGCAGATACAGCAGCGGCTGATTGGGGCGCTCCGACAGAACCCGCGCACGGTGATCGCAACCGTCACGCAGGCTCGGCTGTAGCATCTGCAGCAGTGGCACCGGGCTCTTGCCGCCTCGGCTCTGCTCGCACAGCTGCTGCATGCGCGTCCACAGGGGCATCACGAAGGCGCTCTCACCGAACATGGAATCCAGGCGAGAACCCACCTGCAGTAGCAGCTGAGCCAGCGCGTCACGATGCGCGAGCGCCGTATCATCCAGGGTGGGAGCGTCCAGCGCTTCGCCGCTGTGAGCATCCGCAGCGTGTTCAACGTGTTCAGCTGGGGCGCCGCACAGACGCACCGGCACCACATTCGAACCCAGTAGCAGCACACAGCACAGCTGCCCGTCCCGCTCACATCCCACAAAACCCTGATAGTAGTGCAGCGGAATACGCGGGGCCCTCACCGGAAGAGGGCACGCCAAATAGTGCTCAATGGGGTACAGATTCGGGACCGGGTCATTGAACAGGACCTCCTCCAGCTCATCGCACCACCGAGCATCCAGAGCAAAAACGTGTTCCTTCACGCGATCAGGCATAGGGGAAGAATCCATCGACGAAACAGCAGTCGAAACAGCAGCACGCCGGGCACGATGGGCTTTACGGCGGCGAGAAAAAAGAGAGAACATGACCTGTTGAGTGATAGAGAATGAGCGACAAAACTTGAGTGAACATCCGGGGACACGCACCCCCGAAAAGGTAGCCGAATCATACGGCAACAACCGGTTGCGGCACGCACCGAGCCTGCCGCCACCATAACCGGACACAACCGGACAGAACCGGAAAAACGCGGAGGCGCCCTCACCGGGGCGCCTCCGCGCACAAAAGCTAACTAGCTCACCGAAACAGCCGGGGAACCCTCGGGAACATACTCGCCCGAAGCCTCCATCTCAGCAGCAATACGGGTAGCCTCTTCAATCAGAGTCTCAACGATCTGATCCTCAGGCACGGTCTTAATGACCTCGCCCTTCACGAAAATCTGGCCCTTACCGTTACCGGACGCCACACCCAGGTCAGCCTCACGAGCCTCACCCGGGCCGTTCACCACGCAACCCATCACGGCAACACGTAGCGGAACCTTCATGTGCTCCAGGCCCTTAGTCACGTTCTCAGCAAGCTCCCACACGTTCACCTGCGCACGACCACACGACGGGCACGAAACGATATCCAGCTTGCGGGGACGAAGGTTCAGCGACTCCAGGATCTTGGTGCCCACCTTCACCTCCTCAACCGGAGGAGCAGACAGCGATACGCGAATAGTATCGCCAATACCCTGAGACAGCAGAGTACCAAACGCCACAGAGCTCTTAATAGTGCCCTGGAACGCCGGACCAGCCTCAGTCACACCCAAGTGCAGGGGCCAGTCACCGCGCTCAGCCAGCTGACGGTACGCCTCCACCATCACCACAGGGTCATTGTGCTTCACAGAAATCTTGAAATCACGGAAACCGTGCTCCTCAAAGAGCGACGCCTCCCACACGGCAGACTCAACCAGAGCCTCCGGAGTAGCCTTGCCGTACTTCTCCAGCAGACGCTTATCCAGCGAACCGGCGTTCACGCCGATGCGCAGAGAAGTGCCGTGGTCCGAAGCCATCTGAGCGATTTCCTTCACCTGGTCGTCGAACTTACGGATATTACCCGGGTTCACACGCACAGCACCGCAACCAGCCTGAATAGCCGCATACACGTACTTCGGCTGGAAGTGAATATCAGCAATCACCGGAATACGGGACTGCTTCGCAATAATGGGCAGAGCCTCGGCATCCTTATCGGTCGGGCAGGCCACACGCACAATATCGCAACCGGCAGCGGTCAACTCAGCAATCTGCTGCAGAGTCGCACCAATGTCGTGGGTCTTAGTGGTCGTCATCGACTGCACCGAAATCGGAGATTCAGAGCCAACACCCACGGAGCCCACCTTGAACTGGCGGGTTTTACGGCGCGGCGACAGAACCGCGGGAGCGGGCTTCGGCATACCAAGGCTGACCGACAAGGTTTTCCTCCATACATGAGTTGTGAAAGACGGTTATGCGTCTTTCTTTCAGCTTTTTATTGTGCCACTGACGCGAAAGAAACCACTAATACGGGTACCCTTACCGCGCGCAACAACACACTAAAACAGGGTGATGGGCTTAACAATATCCGCCACAATCAGGATGATAGACATCACAATGAACGCGCCCGCTACCACATACGTCAGCGGCAACAACTTCACCGGATCAAACGGACCCGGATCCTTACGCCCAGTCAAACGCGCAAAGAAACGACGTACACCCTCCCAGAGCGCACCCAACACGTGGCCACCATCCAGCGGCAGAAGCGGAATCAGGTTAAACGCAAAAAGCATCAAATTCATATTCGCCACAAGCGAGACCAACATCGCAGCCTTCGCCTTCACATCAATACGGTCAGTAGCCGTCACCTCACCAGCAATACGGCTCACACCAACCACAGACACCGGCGACTCGGCACTACGCTCACCACCAGTCACCAAAGTCACCGTCAACTCCCACACACGCTGCGGCAGCGACAGCATCGACGAACCCACACGCGCAAGCGTATCGCCCACCATCGCAGGCACCTCAGTAATAGAACCGGGCACCAACTCACTCGACGGCGAAACACCCACAAAACCGCCGCGAGTCGTCGCAATCGAACCATCCGCAGCACGCGCATACTGGCCCTTACCATCAGAGACCGGGCGGATCATCTCAACCGGAGTCACCGACAAATCCAGACGCTGACCATTACGCTCCACCGTCAGGGTGCTCGGGTTAGAACCCGCCGCACGAATCGCCGAAGACACAGCCTCCCACGAACCCGTCGACGCACCATTCACAGCAACCACGCGGTCACCCACCTGCACGCCAGCAGCCTTCGCAGGCGACGGAGTGGACTTATCCGTACACTCCCCATAGCTGATCGAATCATGAGTGACATTCACACTCGGCACGCACTCAGACACCGCCGACACCTTATTCGTCACCTGCGCCGTACCAAAACCACAAATCAGCACAGCAGTACACACCACACCAATCAGCAGGTTCATCGTCGGGCCACCCAACATAATCACCATGCGCTTGAGCACCGGCAACTTATAGAACAGGCGGTCCTCATCACCGGGCTTCAGGCGCTCAGCATCCGCCGCACGCGCCTCCTCAGCCAAGGACGCAAACGGGCTGGTACTACCCGAATGGCCCTCCTCATGGTGCTCCTTCACCTCAGCAGGGCTCGGCGGGTACATGCCAATCATCGAAATGTAACCGCCCAACGGGATCGCCTTGAAACCGTACTCAGTCTCGCCGCGGCGGAAAGAGAACACGGTCTTACCGAAGCCAATCATGTACTGCGGGACGCGCACATTAAACAGCTTCGCGGGCACCAGATGCCCCACCTCATGCAGGGCAATCGAGACGGCAATAGCGATTGCCATGAGGATAATGCCCACAGCGTACAGCAGGATTTCCACGCTTTTTCTCGTTTCGGTTCGGGGATACGAAGCTTCTAGGATACTCGCTTAGCCTGTGAAGGCGCCCTCCCCCGCTTTCTGGAGGGGCTGACTTGGGTAGGGTTTGTTTGGGATAGATGAGTCTGGGATAGATGAGGAGGAGCGGTGTTCGTCCTCGTTCCTACAGGGGCACCCGCCCTCGCTTCGCTTCGGGCACCCTGATGTCACATTCGGACGACACCGCCCCTCAACACCTACCAAAATGCCAAGCCGTAGTGGGCAAGCTTAGGAGACTAGCTCAGAATCTTTCGGGCATTCTCTTCAGCAGCTTTATTCGCGGTAGTCACCTGCTCGATGAAGTCCTGTTCCTTTTCGAGGAAAGTGGTCATATAGGTGTCTAGTATCTGCTCAGTTTTTTCCTCGTAGTTGATTTTCTCTCGACACGCTGCATCATCAATCGCTGTTTGCCGCTCAGCAGGCTTTCCATGCACAGCATCGTATGCAATGTCTGAAGTTGAATAGGTGTATCCACGCTCAGCCATGCAACGTTCCCATTCACCATCCAGAGACGAATATGCGCCGTTGATGACAGAAGTACGGATGTAGGACAGTAGCTTCTCCGTAACTACTTCCCGCGTTCCTGCCAAAGTTCCAGAACCGTATAACTTCAGCTCAGCTTCTTTTCTACAGCCGCCTTTTCCGTCATCTCCGTAAAATGCCTGGGTTTCTTGCTCAGTCATTTTCACTGTGTCTTCCAGAGATGCATAACGAGACGGAGGGGTAGGGCTGGGATAACCAGATTTGTTGGCATAATCCACGCTTAGAGGCAGCGGAGAAAGCAGATCCCTAACGGGAAACGTTTCAACCATGTAGTAGGTTTTCCTGTCAGGGTAACCCTTGGAAACCATACATTCGGATGCAAGCCGCTGATAAGCACGTTCGACGTTATCAGAAATAGCAATCAACGCATTTACTTTTTCTGTAGCCTGCGTATCAACGGTTGCAGTTGCAGATGCAGAACTACTTTGCGGTGCCGAGGAGGCGCTATACGCCTTCTCAGCGTTAGCGGAAGCCGAGGAGTCGGCACTGGGTTGCCCGGACGCGCAGGAGCTAAGCAGCAGAGTTAGCGGGAGTAGAGCCCCGGCGAGGATTCGTAGGGTGTTCTGTCGACGCATAGGTGTGCACTTCCTCGTGAAATATAGCTGCATCTTTATCCACTCGTTCACAGGGCTCACCATTGTTTGCCCTTGAGAGAAGACGATTTGAACACTAGCCTACCATGCAGTGTCTGGGCGGCGCACCGCATGTTTTTCTATCGGGATACGGGGTGGAGGGGCGGTGTTCGTCCTCGCCCCGCTGGTGGGGACGGCACGCCGCATGTTTCCTCCGCGCCTACGCAGGGGCACCCGTCACCCGGACGCTCCGCTTCCTCCTTGCTTCGCGGCGGAGAGCGTCCGTGTGACACCCTGAGGGCGCATCCGGAAAACGCGGCCGCACCCGCACGGTAACCTGCTATGCCCAGCGAGGAAAGGCGGTATCGTCCGAAAGTGACATCAGGGTGCCCGAAGCGAAGCGAGGGCGGGTCCCCTGTAGGAACGAG